>JAAERO010000435.1 GCA_024230315.1 Hyphomicrobium sp. | reverse complement strand
TAACACCAAACGGCCAGACTTGACGCTCGCCAGCCACAGTGGCGGCAAGTGAGGGTCTGATTACCGCAGTTCCTGCTTCGAGGAACGGAAATTGGCGCACTCCATCATCGATGCAGTGTCATCCGGGGAATGTCGGGTTAAATGCATCGCGGGGATTTGACTCGCCGTGGCACGTGTCATCCTGACAGGTCCTGACGCGGCTCACCTCAGACCATGCAGAGGGGACGGGACGAGGCAAGCTCAATGAGTATGAAATGCCTCCATAAGGCAATAATTAGAAAATAAATGCTTATTATTGGGCCGTGCGCCCCGGGTAATAGAAAAAACTACTTCTCTGCCTTATAAGAACAGCGCGGCAAACAAAGGGGGATCGTCGGCCGCGCGTATCTGACTAGCATGCAGTGTTCTTGTGGTCACTTGCTCGTGTGAATTGAAAGGCATGTCTCTTGAGATATTTCCCAGTCTATCTCGATCTCGACGGTCGTGAGGTTCTGATCGTCGGCGGTGGCGAGAAGGCGCTGCAGAAGTTGAGGCTGCTCACTAAGACTAATGCGCGGCTGCGTGTCGTCGCGGAGGAGATTGGTGACGATATCGTGTCGCTGGCACGCGAACGCGCTGTCGCGCTGGAATGGCATCGTTTCAAGCCTTCCGATCTCGCCGATGTCGTCATGGTTTTTGTTGCACAAGACGATGCGGACAACGATGCCGAGATTGCTGCCGCGGCCAAGGCGCGTGGAATTCCGCTCAACGTGGTTGATGGGCCAGGTCAGAGCACGTTCATCATGCCTGCCATTGTCGATCGGGACCCGGTGGTGGTCGCCATCGGCACAGAAGGTTCCGCGCCGATACTCGCCCGCGAGATAAAGTCGAAAATAGAAGCTTGGCTGCCGGCCAACTTCGGCAGCGTCGCATCCCGGGCGATGACGCTGAGACGTCGGGTTCAAGAGGTGCTAAGCGATCCCGTCGCGCGGCGGCGCATCTGGGAGCGGTTGCTTCAGGGCCGTTGGCGCGCGGCTGTATTGGCTAGCGATAACGAAGGTGCAAAGCGCGAGTTCGAAAAGCAGCTGGATGCTGCGCGGTCTCAAAGTCATTTGGTCGGAAGCGTCGCATTGATCGGCTGCGGGCCGGGGGATCCCGATTTGCTGACTCTTAAAGCGCAACAGCGGTTGCAGGAGGCGGACGTGCTGGTCGTCGATAGGCTCGTCAACCAGGCCATTCTCGAATATGCGCGCCGCGACGCTGTGCGGATCGATGCCGGTAAGGAGCCGGAAGGCCCTTCGGCGGCACAGGAAGACATCAATCAGATTCTTGTGCGCGAGGCATTGAAGGGTCAGCGCGTAGCGCGGCTCAAGGGTGGCGATGCCTTCATCTTCGGGCGCGCTGCAGAGGAGGCGGCAGCAGTACGTGCCGCTGGCGTGCCCGTCGAAGTCATACCCGGCATCACCGCAGCGCACGCTTGTGCGGCGAGTGTGGGCCTGCCGTTGACGTTGCGCCGGAAGGTACGACAGTTCGCCATCGTGACTGGCGCTTCGGCCGATGGTGCATTCGATCTCGACTGGGTTGCTATGGCCAAGGAGGGACAAGCGTTCGCGATATATATGGGCGTCAGAAGTGCCCCGCGCTTCTGCAATGAGCTGCTGGCTGCCGGCGCAAGACCTGAGACGCCGGTCGTCATCGTCGAGAATGGGACGCTAGCCGACGAGCGGGCGGTGGCTGCCCAATTGTCAGAACTGCCGGCCGCCATTGCTGTGAAGGGAATAAAGGGGCCCGCGATCATTTTCGTCGGTCTCGATTGGGCGGCAGCGGGGTTAACGCGTCCCGACAAGCTCGAAGTTTATGAGCCGCCTCACGCGGAAGGGCGCATTCGGAACGGGGCTGAGGCTGCGCCCGTTACGCAAGGGTAGGGACGCAAGGGGTAGGGTGCAGCGCCAAAGATCCAATGTTTGGACCAAGTTACGGGCACCAGGGAGAGGGCCGATGTTAAGGAAGGGGATGTTGTGACCGCCGCACCGTTACTTCCAAAAACGGCACCGTTCTCGCCGGAGGACATCAACGTGCTCAACTCCGTTGTGGCGCGCACCACGCCGTTACAACGCAGTTGGCTGGCAGGCTTCTTTGCCGGTTTTGAGGCCGCGCAGGTCGGTCAGCCCCAGCAGGCTGCCGCTGCTAAGCTGCGCGTGCCGCTTACGGTTCTGTACGCGAGTGAAAGCGGCAATGCCGAAGCGCTTGCAATGAAGACCAAGAAGCTCGCGCAGAAGCACGGGCTTGATGCCCGCATCATCGACATGGTCGATACGGACGTGAGCATCCTCGCCAAGGCAAAGAACCTGATAGTGTTTGCTTCGACCTGGGGAGAGGGCGATCCCCCGAGCCGTGCGGTCGACTTCCTTGAATCCTTGATGGGTGATGACGCGCCGCGCCTAGAGGACGTGCGCTTTGCGGTGCTCGCGCTGGGCGATACGGCGTACGCTCAATTCTGTGCCACTGGTAAGGTGATCGACGAGCGCTTAGAGGCGCTCGGGGGCAAGCGTGCTGCCGATCGGCTCGATCTCGATCTGGATTACGCCAAGCAGGCCGCAGAATGGACGCAAGGCACGCTCACCAAGTTGGCACCCGCCGATGCCGCGGACACAGCGACCGTCGTGCACGTCGACTTCAAGGTGCCGGGCTGCGTACCCGATGACGGCGAGCCGCTTTTAACGCCCGAAAATCCGCTTGAGGTGGAAATCGCAGCGCTCGTTAATCTCAACGGAACGGGCTCCACGCGCGAGACCTGGCATGTGGAGCTGATGGCCGACGCCCCGGGGTTCGTTTATGCGCCGGGCGACGCGATCGGCATTCTGCCGGAGAACGATCCCGACCTAGCGCTTGAGCTTGCCGAGGCGGTAGGCCTAGGTGCTGATGGCAGCGTCGTGCAGAAGTTGCGCGAAGGCTACGACATCACAACGCTGTCGCGTCCACTCGTTGAGGCCTATGCCAAGCTCACGGGCCGCACGGATGTAACGCGCATCGCCGATCAAAAGGCATTCACCGAGTTTGCAGCCGACCGCCAGCTCGTCGACCTGTTTGAAACCTATTCTGAGACGCTGGCGCCGGAGCAGTTGTTTGATCTGCTGCGGCCGCTTCCAGGACGGCTCTACTCGGTTGCTTCGAGCCCTGCGGCTCATCCCGGTGAAACACATTTGCTGGTGGGTGCGGTGCGCTGGGATTCACACGGTAAGAAGCGCAAAGGCGTCGCGTCCACCTTTCTCGCCGATCGGCGCAAGATGGGCGACATGGCACGCATCTACGTCAAGCCCAACCGCCACTTCCGTCTGCCAGACGATTCCGCTCGGTCGATTATCATGATAGGGGCTGGCACGGGCGTTGCGCCCTACCGCGCCTTTGTGGAAGAGCGGGCCGAACACGGCGCCACCGGCAAGAACTGGCTTGTGTTTGGCGAGCGGAACTACACATTCGATTTCCTCTACCAGCTCGAGTGGCAGGAATATCTGGAGAGCGGAGTGCTGAACCGCATCGACGTCGCTTTTTCGCGCGACCAGCCGGAGAAGATCTACGTGCAAAGCCGGCTGTGGGAGCAACGCGCCGAGGTCCTTAAATGGGTTGAGGATGGTGCCCATATCTATGTGTGCGGCGACGAAAAGGGCATGGGACGCGACGTCGACGTCATGCTTGGCCGCATTCTGGCCGATGCGGCGCAAGGTGATGACGAGGCCGGGCGCGCCAAGCTCAAGGAGCTTACCAAGGCAGGGCGCTATCAGCGCGATCTCTATTAAGCAGAGAGCCTAAGCCCTCTGGAAGGTTTGTGATGCCATGACCGACGACAAGCGTTCAAGAAACGAGTTCATCAAGGAGAACAGCCGGTTCCTGCGCGGCACTATCGCGGAGGGGCTCGCCGATGTTGCGACCGGCTCCATCTCCGAGGACGATTCCCAGCTTACAAAGTTCCACGGTACCTATCTGCAGGACGACCGCGACCTGCGGCCAGAGCGCGCGAAGAAGAAGCTGGAGAAGGCCTTCAGCTTCATGATCCGCGTTCGCGTTCCCGCCGGCGTGACAACGCCGAAGCAGTGGCTCGCGCTTGACGCCATCGCGGGCACCTATGCCAACGGCACGTTGCGGCTGACCACGCGCCAGGCGTTCCAGTTTCACGGTGTCATCAAGTCGAATATGAAGCGCACCATGCAGGCGATCAACGCGTCTCTGCTCGATACGCTGGCCGCTTGCGGTGACGTAAACCGCAACGTGATGGCGGTTGCGAACCCTTATTTGTCGAAGGCGCACGCTGCAGCTCACGAGATAGCGGTCAATATCAGCGAGCGTCTTTTGCCGCACACCGGCGCCTATCATGAAATCTGGCTCGATGGTGAGTTGGTCGAGGACAAGTCCAAGTCGGCGAAAGAAGAAGATGAGCCGATTTACGGCCACCTTTACCTGCCGCGCAAGTTCAAGGCGGTTGTTGCCGTTCCGCCGTCGAACGATGTCGATATCTTCGCACATGACCTTGGTTACATCGCCATTGTCGAGAAGGGCAAGGTAGCCGGCTACAATGTCACTATCGGCGGCGGCATGGGTATGACCCATGGCGAGATTGACACCTTTCCGCGCACCGCCGACATGTTCGGCTTCTGCAAGCCCGACCAGGCCGTTGATGTGGCCGAAAAGGTCATGACAGTTCAGCGCGACTGGGGCGATCGAGAAAATCGCAAGCACGCGCGGTTCAAGTACACGATTGAAGACCGGGGAATCGACGTCTTCCGCACGGAAGTGGAACGCCGCCTCGGGTACAAGTTGGGCAAGGTGCGCGATTTTCACTTTGACTCAACCGGTGATGCCATCGGGTGGTTGCAGGGTGCTGACAAGAAGTGGCACCTTACACTCTTCATCGAGAATGGCCGCGTGAAGGACCAACTCGGTCATAACCTGCGCAGCGCACTGTGCGAGGTCGCCGAGCAGCACACCTGTGCGTTTGTATTGACGAGCAACCAAAACCTCATCATCGCCAATGTGACGGCCAAGGCGAAGCCGAAGATCAATGCCATCCTCAAGGAATACGGTATCACACCGATGGCTTCTTCCGGCTTGCGCCGCAACAGCATGGCCTGTGTCGCGCTGCCCACATGCGGGCTAGCATTGGCTGAGAGCGAGCGCTATTTGCCCGAGTTGCTGAGCATGCTGGAAAATGTGCTCGACAAGGCGGGGCTGCGCGACGACGACATTGTTATTCGTATGACCGGCTGCCCCAATGGTTGCGCACGGCCCTACCTTGCGGAGATCGGTCTCGTTGGGCGCAATCCCGGCCTCTACAACCTCTATCTTGGGGCCGCCTTTGACGGGTCGCGGCTCAACAAGCTCTATGTCGAAGATGTCAACGAGGCACGGTTGCTCGCAATTCTGGAACCGATGCTGGTGCGTTACGCAAAAGAGCGCGAGGACGGCGAGCGCTTCGGCGACTTCGTCATCCGCGCGGGCTACGTGAAACCGACGATCGCTGGCAATCAATTCCACGCTGACATCGAGCTAGCGAAGCTCGCAAGCTAAGGCTTGGCGTTTATTAATTGATGAGCAACGAATACGCGGCCCAGACGAGTACGAACGCAAGAACGACTCTCAAGAACCAGTCTGGAACGAGGCCGGTGATGCGCGAGCCGAGCGCGATGCCGGGCACGGAGCCGAGCAGGAGAAGGCCGAGGATCTCCAGGTTAACGTTGCCCATCCCGAAATGCGTGATGCCCGCTAGAAACGTGAGTGGGATGGCGTGAACGATGTCGGTGCCGATGAGACGCCGCGCCGACAGCGAATGATAAAGGACCGTCAAGGCGACAACGCCGATTGCGCCCGCGCCGACAGAGGTCAGCGCCACGAGAGTACCCAAGACGAGCCCGAGGATCAGGGTTGGCCCCTTGCGCACCACGGTGGGTACATTTGCGTCGGCAGCCGGGATTGCGTTCCGCTTCAGCCAGGGATAGAGCGCGATACCGGTAGCACTGACCATGAGTGCACCGGCCAGCACTTTGCGGATGATCATGGAGATCGCATGCGTGTCGGGCCCAATTAAGTAGAGCCACGCCAGCATGACCAGCGCCCCGGGCAAACTTCCCATCGTGAGCCAACGCACGATCCCCCAGTCGACATTTCCCAGGGCGTGATGTCGCCACGCCGCGCTTGCTTTCGTAATGGATGCAAAGAGAAGATCGGTGCCAACCGCAAGCATGGGCGAGATGCCGATGCCGGAGATGAGGAAGGGCGTCATCAAGGAACCTGCGCCAACCCCGGTGAGCCCGACGAGAAATCCGACGGTAAATCCGCCGATTATGATTACGGGCCACGAATTCGACAGCAAGAAGTCCATAAAAGATTGGGCTCCGGATCAGGTTGGAACGCTCGCAGTTAGCAGGTGTACACCTTCCTGTTATGGCGGATTGTGTTATCGGGGAAGCGGTTGGCTATACTCTCAGGTCTCAAGCTTGACTGGCACGCCTGCCGCGCGAAGAAGCAAGGCTGCCTCGCTGGCGCGTCGCTGGAACTCGTCCCGGTCAGCTTTATTATCGTTCAAATCGCGACAAAGCCCCTTTTCGAGAATCTCGCGGGTAAGACGGAAGGTCGAAGCGGCCGAAGTGTCCCCAGCAGCGGTTGCTGATGAAACGACGCCGCCTGCGAGCGTGGCGCCCGTGACCGCATCGACGATCAAGAAGCTGCCCGTTGCCGCGTTGTCGCCGAAGGCATCAATGGCGACCGGGCGCCCGAGGGCAATGTCGGCAATCGCAATTTCGTTAAGTTCGCAGGTCTGCGCCGGTTGCGTTGCAAGCGTTTCCAAATCGAGCCGCGATTTGATCTGAAGCTTAGAGATTGGGACGAGATCTGTTGCCGTGCGCAAAAGGTAGCTTGCGCGCTCATCGAAGGGCGTATCCCAAAGCCAGACAAGCCGTGCCGAAATATGCGTTGCAACGGTCGGCAGGGAGCCGGGAACGGCAAGCACGGCACCGCGTGCCACATCGATGTCGGTATCAAGCTGCAGTGCGACCGCTTGCCCTTGCACAGCGCTTTCAAGGTCGCGCCCCATCGTTGCGATGCGCAATACGTGAGCGCTTTGCCCGCTAAGCGCATCGGTAATGCGATCGCCGATGCACACGCACCCCGATGTGACCGTTCCAGCCAGGCCGCGGAAGTCGACGCCGTCACGCAGCACGGTCTGGACCGGAAGGCGGAACGAGCCCGTTGGAGTCGTATCGCGCGCCGGGATCCGCTCAAGATGATCGAGCAAGTTGGGTCCATTGTACCATGGCATGCGCTCGGAGCCGCGAGCAACGTTGTCGCCGCCTACGGAACAGACCGGTATCGCGACGACCTCGCGGAACCCGAAGCGTAAGGCGAGTTCACGAAAGTCGGTCTCGATGGCACGGAAGCGTTCCTGCGACCAATCCGCGAGATCCATCTTGTTGACGACGAGAATTACGCGTTTCACGCCAACAAGGTCGAGGATCGCTGCGTGCCGGCGCGTTTGCCGCTTCACGCCGTGGCGCGCATCGACAAGCATAATGGCGACATCGGCGTGAGAGGCGCCGCTTGCCATGTTGCGTGTGTATTGCTCGTGTCCTGGGCTGTCGATGATGACAAAGCGACGTTTCGCAGTATCAAAATAGCGCCAGGCGATGTCGATCGTGATGCCTTGCTCACGCTCGGCAACGAGGCCGTCAACGAGCAGGCTGAAATCTGGATTGTCGGTACCGCCCGCGTTGCGGCCTGAGCGCTCCAGCATTGCGCGCTGATCGTCGTAGAGATCGGAGGCGTCCCATAGCAGGCGCCCGATCAGCGTCGACTTGCCGTCATCAACAGAGCCGCACGTCAACAATTGCAGGATGCCATTGAGCTCCTGGGACGGGGCAGGTGCCGGCTCGGCCGGGCGTATGGCTGTTAGCGCCGTCATCAAAAATAGCCTTCGTGCTTCTTGCGCTCCATGGCGCCAGCTTGATCGTGGTCGATGAGCCGGCCCTGGCGTTCGGAGGTTCGCGCGGCAAGGGTTTCGACAACGACGGCTTCGATGTCGGTTGCCGTAGAAGCGACCGCTGCCGTCAACGGCCAGCAACCCAGCGTGCGGAAGCGGACTTGCTTCATTTGGGCCTTTTCACCGGACTCTAGCGGCAGGCGATCGTCATCAAGGACGAGAAGTTGGCCGTTTCGCTCGATCGTGGGACGGTCTGCAGCAAAGTACAGCGGTACGACGTAGAGACCTTCGCGAGCGATGTAGCGCCACACGTCCTTTTCGGTCCAGTTGGAGAGAGGGAAGACACGCACTGTTTCGCCCGTGCCCAAACGACCATTCAGCAACTTCCACATCTCCGGGCGCTGGCGGCGCGGGTCCCAGCGATGACCCGGGGAGCGAAACGAGAAGATGCGCTCTTTGGCGCGCGAACCTTCTTCGTCGCGGCGCGCGCCGCCGAAGGCGGCATCGAAACCGTGTTGATCGAGAGCGGCCTTCAGGGGCTGCGTTTTCATCACGTCAGTGTAGACGGATGGTGAATGATCGTACGGGTTGATGCCGCGCTCAATGCCTTCCTCGTTCGTGTGAATGATGAGTTCAAGGTTCAATTCACGCACGGTCTTGTCGCGAAACGCAATCATATCCTTGAACTTCCACGTTGTGTCGATGTGGAGTAGCGGGAAGGGCAGTTTTTGCGGCCAGAAGGCTTTGCGCGCGATGTGCAAAAGAACGGTGGAGTCCTTGCCGATCGAATAAAGCAGGACCGGCTTACGGAATTGCGCCGCCGCCTCACGGAAGATGTGGATGGCCTCGGCCTCTAACAAATCGAGATGAGAAAACGGCGCCGTCATGCAGCCGCTTCCTTTTTGTTGGGGCGGTTATGCAACCCGCATTCCTTGCCGTCCTCGTTTTCCCACCACCAGCGGCCCGCGCGCAGGTCCTCTCCGGCTTTGATCGCACGTGTGCAGGGCCGACAGCCAATCGAGGGGAAGCCCTTGGCGTGGAGCGGATTGATCGGCACGTTGTTTGCCGCGATATAGGCCTCAAGCTGTTCCAAAGACCAGTCGGCGATTGGGTTGACCTTGATAAGGCCGTGCGCCTGATCCCTTTCTGCGAATGGCGTTTCGGTGCGCTCGGTAGACTGGCTGCGCCGTAGTCCAGTGATCCAACCCTGCGCGCCAGCGAGCGCGCGTTTGAGCGGGCGTACCTTGCGCACCTCGCAGCAGGCCTTTCGGTTCTCAACCGCAAGACGGAAGCCGTTGATCCCGTCGCGGGCAACGAGCGCTTCCAACTCGTCCGCGTCCGGTGCGACGACGCGAATGTTGAGACCATAGCGCCGCTCACTTTCGTCGAGCGTCTCAAGCGTCTCGGGAAAGTGCCGGCCCGTATCAAGAGTAAAGACGTGTATGCCGGCACCGCTTGCGGCGATGGCATGAAGAATTGCCTGGTCTTCCAGACCAAGGCTCGTCGAGAACGTCACGCGGCCGGGGATTGCATTCGTGATTTCATGCAGGCGATCCTCAAGCCTGTCGATTGCGGCAAGCCGCCGATCGAGTGCGGCCACGTCGCGCACGGGTCCACGTGCCGGGCGTTGGGCGCCACCAGGCCTCAGCGCAACTCTCTTAGAGCCTGGCGCCTTTGTGGCGTCGCTCTGGTATGAGGACTTCATCGACATCGTGATCCCTACCGGCACAGACCCGCAAAATAGTGGAAATGTGTTCTCAATTAAAGGCCATATGGCAAATAAAAATAGGATCTCATTTCACCACGTTGATTTGAAGGAAAATTTTTCCCAAAGCCCGTGAATTTGAAATACCGTGTTGCGATGCGCCGGGCCTCATCAGGTTATGGTGTTTTTCATCGACGCCCAGGGCTCGCGCGCGGGGAGCGCGGCACCCTTTTGCAGCAGTTCGATGGAGATATTGTCTGGTGAGCGCACGAAGGCCATACGCCCATCGCGGGGCGGCCGGTTAATGGCTAGGCCAGCGGACTGTAGGCGCTCGCACACCGCGTAAATGTGGTCGACCTCGAAGGCCAAATGACCGAAGTTGCGATCTGATCCGTAGTTTTCCTTGTCCCAATTGTACGTAAGCTCGATGAGCGGAGCCCGCTCTGATTTCGCGCGTTCTTGGTCATTCGGGGCAGCAAGAAATACCAACGTGAAGCGACCCGCACGGCTTTCCATGCGCCGCACCTCGAAGAGCCCGAGCGAACCGCAATAGAATGCCAAGCTCCGATCCAAGTCGCTGACGCGGACCATCGTGTGCAGATAGCGCATGTCACCTCCGTGTCGGCGGGTGCCTCCGAAATCCCGTGTCCTCAGAGCACCAGTTACCCCTCCAGTCCAGCAAACCCGTTGAGCGATCGAACGGATGCGTCGTGGGGATGATCAGTGGACAAGATGTGGCAAGCTTACGCTGTCCGCACGGGACATATCCGCTATGTGTCGGATCCATGAAGACGAATCAGTACGCAAGCAAACTTTGAGGGTTTGTGCAGTATTTCTTACCATCGGATCTTGACTGTTGTGGTGTCGGACGGGCCACGCACGAATTTTGGGGAAGAATCGGCGCATGAGTTCTTTGAAGCGTTTCAGCGCTTTAACCAACACATATTCATGTGGACATACATGGGAAGCTACCCGCGGCAAGGTCTAGCCGGAATTAAGTCTCTAGCCGCCGCGAAAACAGATGGTATTCTCCGGCCGTCTCGTACCAATGGTGAGCATGAAGAGGGCATCTTTCATGTCGCCAAGACCGGGGACGGGATTGTAAATGCAACGTAAAGCAGTAGCGGGGTATACAGATGGGGGACTCAAAGCGTCCTGACCTTGAGCAATTTGAAGGTCCGGTCGAAGGCGTCGCCGAACGCGCGGACGAGGCAGGCATTGAGGTATTCGAGGTCGTCGGGTCAATCAAATGGTTCGACGCATCAAAGGGATATGGTTTCATTGTTCCTGACAATGGCTTGCTCGACATTCTACTTCACGTTACGTGTCTGAGGGCCGGGGGCTTCCAGACGGCCTATGAGGGAGCGCGAGTTCATTGCGAGGTGTTACGCCGCCCGAAAGGCATGCAAGCCTTCCGCATCCTCAGCATGGACGAGAGCACTGCGATTCACCCATCGCAGTTGCCGCAGCGGACGCACGTGATTGTGGAGCCCGAAAGCGATTGGGAACGGGCCATGGTCAAGTGGTTCAACAGGGTGCGCGGGTTTGGGTTCCTAACCCGCGGAGACGGGACACCAGATGTGTTCGTGCACATGGAGACGCTGCGCCGGTTCGGCTTCACCGAGCTTCGACCCGGTCAGATGGTCCAGGTGCGCTGGGGGCACGGCTCGAAGGGTTGCATGGCCGCGGAGTTGCGGCCGGACGGGACGTCAGGACTGCCGCCGACCCACTAAACGGTCTCAGACAGGCCGGCCGAGATATTTCGAGCAGGGCCGTCCAGCGGGCGGCCCTGTTTTTTGCTGTCTTGATGCTGATTCTCGTGTGGGCACCTCCGCTCGATGCGCAAGTGCGCGTTGAGCAGCTCTGGCTCATCACGAGTTCGGGTCAGGAGCATCCAATCGAAGTGGAAGTTGCGACTGCGCTCAGGGAAAAGCAGCTAGGGCTTATGTTTCGCACCGAACTTGCCGACGGAAAAGGCATGCTCTTTCCCTACGAGTCGCCGCAAGAAGTGACCATGTGGATGCGCAACACCTATATTCCGCTCGACATGGTTTTCATCCGAGCAGACGGAGTGGTGCATCGTATGGAGAAGCGTGCAGAGCCCATGTCGGAGCGCATCATCGCCTCGGATGGTGAGGTAACGGCGGTGCTCGAACTGGCCGGGGGTGCGGCTGACCGTCTTGGGCTGAAGGTTGGCGATCGTGTGCGTCATCGGCACTTTTCGGCAAGCGCGCCTTAACAGGCTTTCAAAATTGCGCAGTCGAAGAGGAGACAGTCGGCTCCAGTTCAGCGCGAAGCGTCGGCGTCAATATCTGGGCGTCTGATGAGGCGTGCCCAGGCTACGGTCGTCGCCCAAAGTGAATTCGCGCGCCTTGCCGACGCTCACGAATACAGAACGACAATGACACCTGCGCACATGACCGTGAGACCCATGCAAAGTATGAGGCCACTGCGAATGATTTCGGACATGGCATATTCCCCCGAGCCATGTAGAATTGAAACGTACACTCACAAATCATTTTGATTCTAACACTTATGCTCGGCCGATTCTGTAGCAAGGCTGCCACATTCCGGGCGCATTAGCACAGGCCGTTGGCAGCCGTGTTGAGATTTATGGGTATGCGAGAGGGATGACGGGGGAAATGACGATTCCCGCTTGAGGGGCATGGCGGACGTCGACCCTCTGCTGGGGGCACAACCCCAGGTGCGGGCAACAACGTTATGTTTGCTTTAACCCGCATTGCCCAGATAAGTCGGTTAGAGAGAGGCCCAACTTACCGATTCAGATATTATCATCAGCATCTTAGGCGAATAGATGCGGGGTCATAATGGTGCACCCAACGGGTGAAGCAAAATCCGATGCGTCC
>JAAERO010000434.1 GCA_024230315.1 Hyphomicrobium sp. | reverse complement strand
GCACCCAGCTGAGATCCAGAACAGCATGGATCTTGCGCACGAGATGATCATCCGGGATCACGCGCTCCAGATCGAAATCATAGAAAAACTGGCCTTGACCCTGTTCCCGCCGCCCCATCATCGCAATGCCTCCGTCGCCATAACGTCAAACGACGGAATCACTGTTCGCTGGCGATCTCAATAGGAGTTTTACAACAGTATCAGGGGTAAAGCGGACACTGCCTGGAGGCGTGAGCCATCGACCAAACGCCGCCCACGTTCCCTCACCCCGACTCAGGTGATTATTTCTTCCGGAAAGCATCCAGGCTGACGACTTCAGCGCCGGCGTTGTCTTGGCGCGGCGCGTCCTCAGCCGGTGTCTGCTCCGCGGCGACTGGAATGTCAGTCTTGGATGCCGACTGCGCCGGAGCTTCGGGCGTTGTCTCTGCGTCCGGTGTCTCTGCGTCCTGTGTCTCTGCGTCCTGTGTTCGCGCGCCTTTGGGACTGCGTGCCGGTGCCGGTGATGCGGCATTCGCCGAGGACGAGCGCTTTTCGCCTTTGAGTTTGCGCGGTACGCGCGGCTTCTTGGGCGCGGTGGAACGCAACGTGTTGCGCGTGCCGTTGGTACGACCGGTGCTGCGACTCTGGAAGGGCTGCTCTATGGGCTCGCCGGTTTCGGGGTCGAGATCGGCATCTTCGAATTGCAGCCCGTAGCGCACACTGGGATCGAAGAAGACGCGAATAGCGGCAAACGGCACGACAAGGCGCTCGGGGATGCCGTCAAAGGTGAGCTTCACCTCGAAGCGGTCGTCTTGCACGATGAGATCCCAGAAGCGGTGCTGCAGCACGACGGTCATTTCTTGCGGGTACTTTTGCTTCAGCCGCTTAGACAGAACCACGCCGGTGGCTGTGGTATCGAACGAAATATAGAAGTGATGCTCGCCGGGCAGCCCAGTCTTAGCGGTTTGGATAAGAACGGTGCGCACGAGGCCCCGCAAGGCGTCCTGGGCAAGGCTCTCGTAATCGATTGTCGGCTCAGCCGGCATCGCTCTCGCTTCTCATCTTCGGTCTCACGTGAGACGTCCCCGTTAATGGCCCCCGGCAAAGCCTGAGGCAAGTGGAGGGCTTCTGTTGCCCGGTGCCCTCCGAACCGCGCCTTACCCGGCTAAGGATAAGGACTTCATTTCAGGCTTTTCGCACTGCATTACGCAGCGAGAGCGGCCTCAGCATAGTTGTCGTTTGCAACTATTCTGGTGGCCCGATGACGGCGGTACCATGCCGAGCAAAAGCTAAGTCCTTTACACCTTCGTCGATCCTATTTCGCCCCCATCAGATGCCCGCGTTGCGCAAGTGAGTGTGGTTTTTGGGCCATGCCTGGCTTAACCGCACGGGCATTTGGTGGAGGCGCCGGGTACCGCCCCCGGGTCCGATCGGCTTATTACGACCGCGTTTATCGCCATAGCCGGACGAATCCAGCACAGAGAATATAATGGGATATCGCGAGAAAAAAAAGGCTGTCGCGGCGGTGCGGCGTTTAAAGGGCCGTTAACCGCCTAATCGCCTTTCCCTTCGGTGGTGATGTGCAGGATCTTGCCACAGTGCTTGCAATGGACCGCGTCGGTGTCGTGGCGCACCAAGCCACAGTCCGGGCACTCGTAGTCGACGTGGGGGGGGCGGAAGATCGTCTGCACGAGCCGCAGGAAGAGAGCGACGCCGACCAGCAGGATGACGATCGATAAGATGCGCCCCGTCGTTCCCTCCAGCGTGATGTCGCCAAAGCCCGTCGTGGTGAGCGCCGTAATCGTGAAATAGAGAGCGTCGATGTAGTTGGTGATATTGGCGTTGGTGTGCACCTGCAGGACGTAGACGAGCGCCGTCATGATGAACACGAAGACGATGAGATTGACGATGGACTGGATCACCAACTCGTTGCGTTTGAAGAACGCCGAATACGTGCGCAAGTCGGCGAGCACCCGGTAGGAGCGAAGTACCCGGAGCGCCCTGAGCACGCGCAGGAACAGAAAGCTATCGAGGAAGGCGGGGAGAAGGAGCGTGATGATAACGATAATGTCGGTCCACGTTGTGAACTCCTTGAAAATCCGCCACGGGTGCTTGGAAATCCAGATGCGCGCCGCGAGATCGGCGATAATGACAACCGCGATGATGGCGTCGACCACGTAGATCCAAGTTTCTTGGCGCGCCACCGACGTCGCGATGAAGAAGATGACCGAGGCGATGTCGAAGGTGAGGAGTGTAAAACGAAAGATGCGGCTGCGCCGGCTGCGACCGTAGTAGAGATCGTGTACAAACTGCTTGCTAAATTCCACGGTCTGCCTCATTCGGAAACATCGAAAGCGGTGGCGCAGTGCGTATCGGCGTCTAGCTGAACGAAACCGATCTGCGCGATTGTTCTATACGCCGTTCACAAGAGGGAACGGACCCAAGCGGTGTCAACATTGAAATCCAATGTCGCTGCGCGGGCGTCGGGCGGCTGAGGTTGGGGGGAACCATGAATGTGTTGGCGTCACTGTTTCGAGGTCCGGTTACATATGTGCCGCGCTCGGGCTGGCCCGGATGGGCGGTATTGCTCGGCGCAGCAGGGATATTCGTTCTTGCCGGCATCATCGGCACGCTCGCCGGGGTGGGTTACTACGGGCTCACGGGCGGCGAAGTCGTCCAACAAGACAGCACTGGCTTGCCGGTACCGCAAATGCCCTTCGCTGTCGGGTTCGCGGTCCTGCAAATTTGTACCATCCTCCTCACGATGGCAGCCGCAGGCCTTTACCAGGGCGAGCGCAGGGCCGTTCTGGCCTTGGTGCCGCCTTCGGACGGTTGGCGCATCCTGCCGTGGGCACTGCTTCCGCTATTTGTCGTCTCCGGGGTGTGGACAGCCATTGTGCTCTATCTGCAGCCGGATCTCTTCATCAACGACACGAAGCCAATTCAACAGCTTATTCAAAGTGATGCCCTCTGGCTGGTTCTCCTCGTCATCTGCATTGGGGCGCCGGTGTCGGAGGAGTTGCTGTTTCGCGGGTTCTTGTTCTCGGGGCTGTCGAAAACCTGGCTTGGTTTCATCGGAACGGCCGTCGTCACATCGCTGCTGTGGACCTCATTGCACGCAGGTTACTCAATTTTCGGGCTCGTCGAGGTGCTGGCTATGGGCCTGTATTTCTCCTGGCTTCTGGTGCGCACGGGCAGCGTGTGGGTGCCGATTTTCTGCCACGCCGCAAATAATACGCTGGCTTGCGTTGTCCTCTACTTTGTGACGCTGCCCTCTTGAGGCGGGGTGCCGGGCTGAGCGGAATCAACCTATATTTCCCCCATGCGCCAGTATCTCGATCTCATGCGCCGGGTGCGCCAAGACGGCGTGCGTAAGGCTGACCGGACGGGCACGGGCACGCTGTCGGTCTTCGGTCACCAGATGCGCTTTGATTTGCGCGACGGCTTCCCGCTCGTGACGACAAAGAAGCTGCACGTAAAGTCGATCATCCACGAGCTCATTTGGTTTCTCGCCGGCGATACCAATACCGCCTACCTCAAGCGCCATGGTGTTCGTATCTGGGACGAGTGGGCCGACGAGCATGGAGACTTAGGACCCGTCTACGGCAAGCAGTGGCGCTCATGGACGGCGCCTGACGGAAGCACTATCGACCAAATTTCCGAAGTCCTGAGCACATTGAAACGCGATCCCAACAGCCGCCGTCTCATTGTTTCAGCATGGAACCCGGCTGACATCACGCGCATGGCGCTCGCTCCCTGCCATTGCCTGTTCCAGTTTTACGTCGCGGAGGGTCGGCTTTCTTGCCAGCTCTACCAGCGCTCGGCCGATGTGTTCCTGGGCGTACCCTTCAACATTGCTAGCTATGCGCTGCTGACAATGATGATGGCACAGGTGGCGGATCTGGAGCCCGGCGACTTCGTGCATACCTTCGGTGATGCGCACCTTTATTTGAACCATATGGAACAGGCCAACGCGCAGATTGAACGCGATCTGCGACCGCTGCCATCTATGACGATCCACAAGGACGTGCGTTCGATCTTTGATTTCACCATCGATGATTTCCAACTCAACAATTACGATCCCCATCCCCATATCGCCGCGAAGGTAGCTGTATGAGCGATACGCCTGTCGCGCTGGTCGTCGCCGTTGCAGACAACGGCGTCATCGGAGTGCGCGGTGGTCTGCCGTGGCACATTTCCTCCGATTTGAAGACATTTCGGCGTCTCACCATGAACAAGCCGCTCATCATGGGTCGCCGCACATTCCAGTCTCTCAAGAAGCCACTCGATGGCCGCGATAACATCGTCGTCACGGGGAACAAGAGCTTTCGCCCCCCTGGCGCCCTCGCGGCCGCCAACTTTGAGACAGCGCTCGCACTCGCCCGGCGCTGCGCAGAGGCTCGAGGTGTTGGGTCAGCCGAGATCATGATTATTGGCGGCACCCAGATCTTCGAGGCCGCGTTGCCGATGGCCAATCGTATCTACAAAACGGAAGTACACGGGCGCCCCGAGGGCGATGTTTTTTTTTCCGCGCTAGAGGCCGCCGATTGGCAAGAATTGGAGCGAACGCCCTTGCCGAAAGGTCCGCGCGATGACTTTGCGACGACTTTTGTGGTGTTGGAGCGGGTAGGCCGGGACAGCGAACCGTCCCTTTAGGCGGCTTGAAGCCTGAGCGGCGAAAACCAATCTTTGAAGCAAGTTTGCGCTCAGGGGATGCTCTGGCCTATAAGCGAGCACGCTCCAGCCCCGCCAAGGTTACGAGATTGGCCCCGCGCGGGTTCGACTTGGATGACCGGGCGGTGGGCGACCCTTACACACCCCTCAAGGATTGAAGGATCTCATACATGCCGTGGAATAATCAGAGTGGCGGCGGCGGTTGGAAAGGCGGCGGCAATGGCGGTGGGCCATGGGGCCAAGGACCGACGGGCGGAGGGGGGCAGCCGCCTGATCTGGAAGAGATGCTCAAGCGGGGCCAGGACAAGGTCAAGCAGGTGATGCATGGCGGCGGCGTGCCGGGCCCGCTGCTGTTTCTCGTCGCCATTATCGCTGGCGCGATTATCGCGTGGCAGGCGTTTACCTTCCGCGTCGAGCCCGACGAGTTGGGTGTCGTCATGCGTTTTGGCGCGTACATTCGTCAGGATCCGCCAGGGCTTCATTTCAGGTGGCCCTATCCGATTGAAGAGGTGCGCAAGCCGAAGGTTACGCGCCAAAACATTATCGAGATCGGCATGAGGACGGCGCCGGGCGGACGCCCGGGAGCCCCTGTCCGCGACGAGCGCGCCGAAAGCCTGATGTTGACCGGCGACGAGAACATCGTCGATATCGACTTCGTCGTGTTCTGGCGCATCAAGGACGCGGAGAAGTATCTTTTCAACATTCAAAATCCCGACACCACTGTGAAGGACGTGGCCGAAAGCGCCATGCGCGAGGTCGTCGGGGAATCGGAAATTCAGCCGATCCTGACGCAGGATCGGCAGAAGACCGAAGAGGCTGTGCGCACGCTGATGCAATCGACGCTGGACACATACGGAGCCGGTATCCGCATCGATCAGGTGAAGTTGCAGAAGGTCGATCCGCCCGGCGAAGTCATCGACGCCTTCCGCGACGTACAGGCGGCGCGCGCCGACCAAGAGCGTCTGCAAAACGAAGCTGATGCCTATGCAAACAAGATCGTGCCGGAAGCGCGCGGTGACGCTCAACGCATCTTGCAAGCCGCCGAAGGATACAAGCAGAAGGTTGTCAACGAATCGAAGGGCGATACGTCACGCTTTCTGCAGGTCTACGACCAATACAAGAATGCTCCCGAGGTTACGCGCAAGCGCATGTTTCTAGAGACGATGGAGCGGGTGTTGGGCGGCACCGACAAAATCATTCTCGATAGCAAGAGCGGTCAGGGCGTCGTTCCCTACCTCCCGCTCGACAAGCTTCAGCCCAAGAGCGGCCAGGGAGGTAATTGATCATGCGCGGGTTTCTAGCCTTTCTAGTCATTCTCATTGGGCTCGCCGCTGTCGCGGTCTATTTCTCGGCCTATATCGTGCATCAGAACGAGCAGGCTCTTGTGTTGCGCTTCGGCGAGCCAAAGAGAGTTGTGCAAGATCCCGGCTTGAAGTGGCGATGGCCTGTCGTCGATCAGGTGGAGATCTACGATAAGCGTATCCTCGACCTCGATACGGCTCCCCAGGAAGCGATCGCGAAAGACCAAAAGCGTCTCGTGGTGGATGCCTTTGCGCGCTACAAGATCGTCGATCCGTTGAAGTTTTATCAGACGTTGCGCTACCAGGATGGTGTGCGATCCCGCCTTGGGCCGATTGTTGAATCGTCGCTGCGTCAGGTGTTGGGTTCTGCGACGTTCGTGGACATCGTCCGCGACAAGCGTGACGTGCTGATGAAACGCATCGCCACCCAGGTGAACCAGGAAGGCGAGGAGTTCGGCTTGCAGGTCGTCGACGTTCGCATGAAGCGCGCCGATTTGCCGGAGCAGAATTCCAAGGCCGTGTTCGACCGCATGCGCGCCGAACGCCAGCGTGAGGCCGCTGAGTTCCGCGCGGAAGGTGCAGCTGAGGCCAACCGCATTAAGGCGACCGCGGATCGCCAGGCGACCGTGATCAAGGCGGAAGCTGCGCGCAAGGGCGAGGAGACTCGCGGTCAGGGTGACGCGGAGCGTAACCGCATCTATGCCGATGCTTACAACCGCGATCGAGACTTCTTCGAATTCTACCGATCTATGCAAGCCTACGAGAAAGGCTTGAATTCAGATGATACGCGCCTGCTGTTGTCGCCTGACTCGGCGTTCTTCAAGTACTTTACGGACCCGTCGGGTGGTTCGCGGCCGGCGCCGTCGAGCGTTCAATGAGCGATCTGATCGTTGGGTTCGGGCTCGTACTCGTCATTGAGGGCCTGCTCTGGGCGATTGCACCGCACCTGGGCATCCGCATGTTGGAAGCGGCCCAGGCCACGCCGGAAAAGACGCTGCGG
Organism: Hyphomicrobium sp.; assembly: GCA_024230315.1. GTDB lineage: Bacteria > Pseudomonadota > Alphaproteobacteria > Rhizobiales > Hyphomicrobiaceae > Hyphomicrobium_A. The sequence continues at coordinate 4,146 of JAAERO010000434.1, read as the reverse complement.
ATCGCCGGCTGGACCGCGGTAGGTCTGGGCGCGGGCCTGGTTTGGCTGATTCGCGGTTGAGGACGCCAACCGCTGCGTTGACAGCCGCTTCGCATTGCCATTCTGTTGCGCTGAAGGTTGGGTATTGAGGATCGGCGAGCGGCTGTCACGGGCGAGATTTGGCCGGTCGAGGTCTCCGGCGGGAGAAGCGTTCATGCGAAATCTTTCGCGGTTCTGTGGCCGGTCTTTCGGCATCCTTGCTGCGCTCGTGATAATGGCCGGCGCGGTTTCCTCTGCCTCCAAGCGTGGACCTCATTCTGTCGCACCCGTCGCGGAGGATCTGATCGAGGCCGTGGTCAACATTTCGACGAGCCAGGGGATCAAGGGCCCACGAGGTATCCCGCTGCCGAACGTGCCCAAGGGTTCGCCGTTTGAGGATCTCTTTGAAGATTTCTTCGATAATGATCCCGGGCGTTCCCTCGTCCCCAATCGCAAGGTTTCTTCCCTGGGGTCTGGTTTTGTCATCGACGGCAAAGAAGGCATCATCGTCACCAACAATCACGTGATCGACGGCGCAGAAGAAATAAGCGTCAACTTCCACGATGGCACCCGTCTCAATGCGGAACTCGTTGGAAGAGACACCAAGACCGACATTGCGCTTTTGAAGGTTAAGCCGAAGAAGGAGCTCAAAGCTGTCTTCTTCGGTGCTTCGGCGAACATCAAGGTCGGCGATTGGGTGATGGCGATCGGCAACCCCTTTGGCCTGGGCGGTACGGTTACGGTCGGCATCATCTCGGCGAAAGCCCGCGACATCAACTCGGGCCCTTATGACGACTACTTGCAAACTGACGCATCGATTAACAAAGGCAACTCCGGCGGCCCGTTGTTCAACATGGACGGCGAAGTCATTGGCGTAAACACCGCAATTATTTCGCCAACGGGCGGTTCGATCGGCATCGGATTTGCGGTTCCATCGGACACAGCAAGCCCTGTTGTCCAGCAGCTCAGGACGTTCGGCGAGGTGCGGCGCGGTTGGCTTGGTGTGAAGATCCAAACTGTTACTGATGGCATCGTCGGACGCGTGAATGTGCCAGCGCATACGGGTGCTCTTATTGCTGCCGTTTCACCCAACAGCCCCGCCGCGAAGGCTGGACTGAAATCGGGCGACGTCATCGTAAAATTCGACGGCAGGAACGTGACGCGAATGCGCGCGTTGCCGCGGCTCGTTGCGCGCACGCCGATCGACAAGACGGTTGACGTTGAAGTGCGGCGCAAAGGGCAGAAGAAGACGCTGAGAGTGACGATTGGGCGTCTGGCGGACGATGAGGCACGGCCCAAAGCTCTCTCTGGCGCCCCTAACGGGGAGACGCCACAGCCGGAAATGTTGGTTCTCGGCTTGAAGCTATCTCGCCTCAATGACAAGTTGCGCTCCAAATACGGCTTCGGCGCCGATGTCACTGGCGCAATCGTGAGCGAAGTCGACCCAGAAAGCCCAGCTGCAAAACGGATTAGACCCGGAGATGTGATTGTCGAGGCTGCGCAAGAGCCGGTTACCGATCCGCAAGATATTGCGAGAAAAGTTGCGGATGTGAAGAGGAGCGGCGGTAAGACCGTTCAGCTTGGTGTTGAAGATGCCTTAGGAGGGTATCGTTTCATCGCCATTCCGGTGCAGTAGACGTCGCTGCAACCTGCTTACGTTGCCCGAAAAAGAGATCGCCAGATCAAGGAGAATTTCTGCGTGTCTGAACGTCAGGGTATTTTCGATACGATTGCCGAAAGCTTGGCGCCTGTGCACAGGGACGGCCACAAGTTCCTATTCATCGGGGCGGGTTTGGCCTTGCTCTTCTTTTTGATTTGGCCGCCGCTTGCCTGGATCCTGGTTGTCGTAACGCTTTGGATTGCCTATTTCTTCCGCGATCCTGACCGCGTCACTCCATTGCGCGAAGGTCTCGTGATCGCGCCCGCAGATGGGTGTATCTCATCGGTTGAAACCGTGCTCCCGCCCCCTGAGCTTGGCCTTGGCGCGGAGGAGCGCGTGCGCATATCCACATTTCTTTCCGTCCTAGATGTACACATTTGCCGCGCCCCGGTGGCGGGGCGGATCGTGCGCTCCGTTTACGTGCCGGGTACGTTTTTCAATGCTGCGCTCGACAAGGCGAGCGAGGAGAACGAGCGTCGCGGATTTGTCATCCAAAAGTCTGATGGCGGTGAGATTGCAGTTGTGATGATCGCTGGACTTGTTGCACGGCGCATTGTGGCCTTCGTGCACGAAGGCGATAGTGTAGGCGCAGGTGAGCGCATCGGGCTCATCCGTTTCGGCTCGCGCGTGGATGTCTACCTTCCGCCGGGAAAGCATGCGCTGATCGCGGTTGGCCAGCGCGCGGTTGCCGGCGAGACCGTGTTTGCGGACGCACAATCTGATGAGCAAGAGCGGGTAGCCCGTCGGGCGTGATCTAAAGGACGAGTAAGCTCGTAGTCTTCTTTAAGAAGGCAATGCAGCGAGGCTAAGCACCATGGACCCGATTGTACCAAGGCTGGAACGGGAAACACGGCGGCGGCGGCGAACGCCGATCTTCCGTCATCGCAACGTGCCGATCAGGATACTGGTGCCAAGCTTTTTCACGCTCCTGGCCCTGTGTGCCGGGCTTACGTCAATTCGCATGGGTATAGAGGAACGCTATAATCTGGCGCTCGGGTTGATCGTATTTGCCGCGCTGCTCGATGGGATCGATGGTCGTATCGCCCGGCTTCTTAAAGCGTCTTCGCGCTTCGGGGCCGAACTCGACAGTCTCGCCGATTTCGTCAATTTCGGCGTGGCGCCGGCGTTGCTGATCTTCAACTGGGGGCTAGGTAGCCTTAAGAGTCTGGGTTGGATTTGCGTGATGATTTTTGCGCTAGCCTCGGCGCTGCGATTAGCGCGTTTCAACGTTGCGATTGAGGATAACCAACAGCCCAAGTGGCGCAAGGGATTCTTCACGGGTATGCCGACGCCCGCTGCGGCCATCGTCGTGCTCTTGCCGGTCTACCTGGAGTATTTGGGGTTCGGCGGCATCCGCTCCTCGCCTCTGCTGCTCAACGTCGTACTGGTCTACACGCTCTTAGTCGCCTTCATGATGGTGTCGACCATCCCCACGTTTTCCGGAAAGCTCCTGGGCGAGCGCATCGCGCGTGAGTACGTGATGCCGACCTTTATGCTAGCCATCGGCTTCGTGTCGTTGCTCATCACGTATCCATTTGGAACGCTGACGGGGGGCTCACTTGCCTACCTGGCCTCGATCCCTGTGAGCTGGTATCGCTTCGGCCAGATGGAGGCCAAGCCCCAGGAAAAATTGCCGGGCGAGCAAGAGGCCGCTCAGTCAGACGGCAACGCAAACGACGATGGGCGCATCGTTGCTATTCGTTCCGGAGATAAACAGCACTAAGCGATCTTAGCGCTGGTTGCGCTGAATGAGGCGCTCTCGCAAAGACTTGAGCGCCGCACTAGATACGGGCTCGTCTGTGCTGCCCGTACCGGCCGCCATCTGAGTAGGCTGCTCGGTCCCGAGGCGTATCGAGGCGCCGTTAGACTTCGTCCCAGCCAGGAGGCCGTCCTTGCGAAGCGTGCTGGCGGTACGCACTGGAGCGGCTGCGCCAGTAGCGATCACGCCGTTGGTTGCCGCGCCGTTGGTGGTTGCGACAGGTATATGCTGGCGGGCGGCCTGCGCAACGGGGTGCGGCTCGTGCCGTTGAGGGTCTTGCCGGCCTGTCATGCCGGTTGGCGGAACGGTCTCGGACTGGACCGTTTTGGCCTCGGCAAGAACGGCGTCATCCTGTGCGGCATCGCCACGGACGTTGACAATAGAAGAACGCCACTTCTCAACAACCTGCTCCAAACCGACATTCCCCAAGTAGTCCTTCATTTTCGTTCAGTGCGCCCAATTTTCCTCGGCCAACACGTCACGTTGAGCCGAGCTTCGCTTGTTGGTGGAGATCTGGCCAATGGCGGTGGCTCTTTGATCGTTTCGTTGCGTGTTTTCATGTCGCAAGACGTATGCATCCGGTGAAGACCGCAGGGAATGAGGGTCGCGATCAGGCGGCTATGGCCTGAGCCTCCTTCCAGTTCCAGGGCAGCAGGTCATCGAGTTGCTTTGCCGGGTGGTCGTTGATGCGGGCGAGGACGTCTGCGAT
>JAAERO010000433.1 GCA_024230315.1 Hyphomicrobium sp. | reverse complement strand
GTCTTGGCAACAAACACTAAAATTACCTTTTAACAGTTTGAGAAGATATGAAACTTCCTGAAATTGCTGCTCGTCTTGAAGCGATCAGCGTAGAAGTCGAGGCTCTCTCTGATGTTGCCCTTGAAGCGGGCGACAACAGCGAAGAGACACTCGCCCAGATCGAAGCATTGGATGCAGAGTTTTCTGACCTCAAAGCAAAGCAAGAGCGTCAAGAAAAGATCCAAGCCCGTGTTGATGAGATCGTTGCATCTCGCGTAGCCCCTTCCGCCCCTGCTGTTGAGCCAGAGGCATCCATTGAACCTGAACTGAATGAGACTCCTGAGATGGAAAACAAGATCCCCGCCGCCGCCCAGTACAACAAGTCTGGTGTTTTTGCATCGAGCAATGACGCTTACACTGCTGGCAAGTTCCTTCTCGCCACTGCTGGCGACCGAAGAGCAGCCGACTTCATGGCTGCTCAGAGCGAAGGCGTTGACTCCGAGGGCGGTTTCACTGTCCCAACACCGCTGGCCTCAGAGTTGATTAACCTGATCGAAGAGTACGGCGTTGCACGTAACGTATGCCGTCGAATCGTCATGGGT
>JAAERO010000432.1 GCA_024230315.1 Hyphomicrobium sp. | reverse complement strand
GCGCGACACGCCTCCTCCGTTCCGAACCGTTCCTCAAACTCAATCAACGTCTTGGGGAAACCGCGCCATAGCGCCTCGTGATGCGTCTCTGCCATTTGGATATCTCATTGAGATCCATAGAGCATTCTTATGTGGCCGGACGTGATTGTACTGGCGGAGCCACTGGTTGATGACGATCTGGGCCTGTTTGGTCGTGCTGAACCACTCGGCGTTGAGGATCTCTTTGCGTAGCGTGCGGTTCCTCACAGCGCATCGTCGTACGGCGCTATTGCCAAGAAAATTCTATGTTAGCAAAATTTCAGAGCAACAGTGGTAGGCGTGCCTATGCAGCGAACGGCGAGCCATCATTGCCGTACAACGGGTCTTTCTCCGAAAAGTCATGCAGCCGCGCCGCACCCGTTGCACCGTCTTGCGGCGAGGCATCGTATACGCTGGCCGAGCCCTGAAGCAGCCGTCTTGCATGATTGATTGCAACCGCGCCCATGAATGCTTTGGGGTTCAGTCGATAGCCGCGCTTGAACAGCCTCTGGTAATCGGCGGAACTGAGGCCTAATTGCCGACCGGCACGGTGCCGCGGACAATGGGCTGGTCGAGTTTCGAATAGAGAAGCCCACCGCCACCGTCACTCGGAGATTCGTGCAGGGGCTCAGTCAGTATAGATAGGGGCGTGATCCGGTCGGCCGTATTTCCATTTGAGCGTCGCGTTGAGAGCCCGATCCAGCTTTACGCCGGGGGCATGGAAAATTCCCCGGCGTACATCACAGCAACAAAATCTAATGGCTAGCCGAGCCTGGGCTGGGCTGGGCTGGGCTGGGCTGCTGCTAGTAAAGCTTGAAGCTTATCGCCCCGCGGAACACATCGATGTCGTCGAAGCGAACGAAGTCGCCAGCAACGGCGCCGACTAGTGGCGGTAGCGCACTGCGCGTGCCAACGTCGTAATGCAGATACTCACCGCGCACCAAAACGGATTTCGAGAGTCCAACCTCGACGCCGCCACCGTAAACGACGCCGTTCTCCTTAAGTGAGATCTTGCCGAACCTCACAGGGGGAGGGGGATCAAAATTTCTTACTTGGCGGTTGCTAAACTCATACTCCGTCCAGCTCCACCCCACGGTCCCAAATAGCATAACGTTCTGCCACGCCCAACCGAGGCGGGCACGAATGCTGGCAAGGTAATCTATTTCTGCTCGTAAATTGTCTGTGCTGCAAGGAGGAGCGGGACAATTAGGTCCGACAGAGGATGAGACAGAGTCAGAGTTGTTCAGCCACGACCAATCACCCTCAATGCCAACGACGAACTGCTGAATTTGATAATTGTAGCCGAGATGTACGCCACCTAGCGTACCGTCAATGTCAAGAGCACTCAGATGGTTGTTGTCGGGAGAGCCGAAGACCCACTCGCCGTCTACGGGAACCCAAGAGTGTCCAACATGGCCGCCAATATAGAACCCTGTCCAGCTCCAAACTTCGGGAGGCGGGGCAAAACTCTTTCCCACGGGTTCGTACTCATAGCCGTCAGCCATGGCTGCGCCACTAAGTGCTCCTGCGAGCACAACCGCCGCAAAAAACGTGTGCCAATACTTTAGCATCTGAATTTACGCGTTCTGTCAACGCGCCCCTGTTGATCTCGTGAACGCTCTCTCGCAAGCCTTCGCCGAAGATGCGCATTTATCTTCATGGGGCACACTAGCACTACTATCGACTCAATAACGTCGCCATTCGGCCACATCCCACAACATTGCACACTTTCCTACACAGGAGCGATATTGACCAGGTAGATGCCGATCACACCGGCGGTGCCAATCACAAGCAGGTAGTAGAACATGGGCCAGATCGTTATCCGGATGATGAGACCTTCCTTGCCCAGCAGACCCACTGTAGCCGCAGCTGCAACCACGTTGTGGACGCAAATCATGTTACCGGCCGCAGCGCCGACGGCCTGGAGGCCAACAACCATGGTTGGGTTGATGCCTACGTTCTCGGCCACGCCGAACTGGAACAGCGAGAACATCATGTTAGACACGGTGTTCGAACCAGCCAGAAAGGCCCCGAGAGCGCCGATCAGGCCGGCGAAGACAGGCCAGGCGTTGCCTGCGAGATCGGACACGGTGTTGGCCAACTCGATTGGCATGCTTTCGAGGCCGACGCCGTTGACGTTCGAGGCGATGAACACCCGGACGGTCGGGACCGCGAAGCCGAGCGCGATGCTCACGGTGAACATGGTGGCAGCGGTTTCCTTCCAGGCGGCCACGTACCGACTCGTCGACATCCGGAAGATGCCCCAAGCAACGAGCGTGGTCAGGAAGAACGTGAAGCCGGGTAAGTAGAACCACTGAATTTTGGCGGAGACGCTCTCCTCACCAAACCAGTCCCAGAGCCACTGGAAGCTGGTGGTAACCGATGCGCTGGTCAGCCACTCTTTGAATGGCAGGAAGTCCAGGCGGGTGATCACCAGGAGTGCCGCAACAAGGATGTAAGGCGACCAAGCGGCGACCATGCCGATATGGGCTTCGGCTTCTTCCTCTTCGAGGTCTTTCTCCTGATAGACACCTAGCCAGCGAGGCTCCCAATCACTGTTCGGCGGGAAGTCCCAGGTTTCCTTGGGCATCAGGAAGCCGGCGCGGGCCGCGGGAACCACGACGGCCAGGCCGATCAGACCGCCTAAGAGGGACGGAAACTCGGGGCCGATCAGATAAGCGACTGCTAGGTAGGGAAGGATGAAAGCGAGAGCGGCAAAGATGGCGAACGGCCACACTTCGAGGCCCCTCTTGAAGGAGCGTTCCTTGCCGAAGAACTTCGTCAGGAACACGCAGATGATGAGGGGGATCAGGATCCCGGCTATCGCGTGGAAGGTCGCGGCCGTCCTGCCTATGACGTCGAGATAGCTGAGGGGGATGACCCCCGCCTTGGCGACCTCATGACCATTTTGGATCAGGAACGAGTCTACGGCGGGCGAGCCGGCCAGGCCCGTCTTGATGCCCACCAAGATGGGCGTACCCACCGCACCGAATGTCACCGGAGTGGATTGGATGATCAGGGTGGCGACGACGGCGGCGAAGGCCGGGAAACCAATGATGACCAGCAGCGGAGCGGCAACAGCGGCTGGGGTGCCAAAGCCCGAGGCACCTTCGATGAAGCTCCCGAACAGCCAGGCGATAATGATGGCCTGGATCCGGCGGTCAGGGCTGATGGCCCGGAAGCCTTCCCGCATCGTGTTGACGGCACCGCTATGGCGGATGGTATTCAGCAGTAGGATGGCACCGAACACGATGTAGAGCAGAGTAAATGCGATGACTAAGCCCTGCACGGAGGCGGCGAAAAAGCGCTTCGCAGTCATGTCCCAGTACGTCAGGGCCACAATCCCGGTGATGACCCACGCGAGTGGCATGGCCCGGGTGGCGGGCCAGCGGAACACGACCAGAAGCAAGGTGATCGCAGCAATGGGAGTGAACGCAAGCAATGCTGTCAATGGGCATTCCCCAGAAGCACACGGGAACGGCGTGGACGATGATAGTAGTCGGCGTCGGGGCCTACATGCCGCGCCAAGGCTAACCACACGGCCGTCGCCACACTAACATTCAATCTCGACCACTCGATGGGTGTTGCGCAATCTCTAAGGACTTGTCGGACTGGCATGACAGCCTGGGCATGAGCCATACCCTTGGTGCACCCTACCATCCGATCGCGCAACGTAAAATCAAGCGCTGGCATCAAACGCTCCAGAATCCCATTATGCGCAATGATGCGCGAGATTGATTAAGTGAATTACGCTCACTTAGCATGCATAAGTATGGACGTGCTCATGTGGCGTGCAACCAGGTGAAGTTTGGCTACTGGTCACATTGGCACGGCGTATTGCTCAGAGCCACCGGCTCCCTTGGCCTCTGTTTCGATGTAAAGGCGTTGGAAGAGTCCAACCGCCATCTTAAGGAAAATTTGAATGGGAAAATGGGGCGCGGGCGCGCTTATCTTGGTCGTCTGTGGCGCGAGTCAAACGCTGGGGGCGTTAAGTGTTCCCGGCGCAGCAGCGGGGACTGAAGGTCGTGATACGGCTATAGAAAAACTAGACGCTGTCCTGGCCGCGCAATCAGACGAAACCAAAGCGCGCTATCAATATCGCCACCCAAAAGAAACGTTGACGTTTTTCGGGGTTAAACCAGGTATGACGGTCGTTGATACGTTGCCGGGACCCGTTTGGTATTCCACCATACTTTCTGAGTATCTCGGACCAGAGGGCCGCGTCATCGGCGTGGATTATTCGTTGGACATGCGCACTGCGATAGGCGGGCGCTACGCCACCGAGGAATTTCAACAAGAACGCCAAGATTGGCCGCAACGCTGGGTGAGAGAACAGGAAGCGGAGCGTGACGAAAACGAGGCGCCGTTCTCTGCATTCTTCTATGGCTCTTTGCCTGAAGAGATGGCGGGTACGGCTGACGTTGTATTAATGCTACGTGCGGCGCATGGGCCCAATCGAACAGAGGAAAAAGGCGGATTTTTCACCAAAGCACTCGAAGACGTTTCTAGAATTTTAAAGCCTGGCGGCGTTGTCGGTGTCGTTCAGCATCGTGCTCCTGAGAACAATTCAGACAAGTGGGCGAACGGCCAAAATGGTTATTTAAAGCAAAGGCAACTAATAGAATTTTTTGAAAACGCGGGCTTCGAACTCGTAGAGTCGAGTGAAATAAATGCCAATCCCAACGACCACCCAACAGAAGAAGACTCTGTCTGGCGCTTGCCGCCCACATTAAGGGGGGACGACATCGAACTTCGCGCACGAATGGAAGCGATCGGCGAAAGCGACAGGATGACGTTAAAATTTCGCAAGCCGGAATAAAATCCGGTGCGCAAATTTGATCTTCACAAAAGCGCGCTTATTTCAGAGCACGAATTTCTAGCGAATTGTCGCCGCCAATGCGAGCCCCCACACAACGGGCATTCAATCGATGTCGCCAGAAGAAAAATCTTCGATTGTATCGTAGTCACGAAGAATGCTGGGTGAGCCAACAACCACTCGCCGAATCAATTCGCTATTTACGGCAAGCAGGTTACGTGCGCCGCCTTCGCCATTGGCTGCTGTTAGAATAGGGAAATGGCGGCGGCCGAACAGCACTGGATGGCCCATCTGTTCTTCAAATATCGGCACGCAAATGTCGCAATTAACATCATCTTTGAAGGCATGCGATAAAGCCGAGAAAACACTCGCTTCAATTAGTGGCATGTCTGCAAGACAAACGAATGACGCGTCGACCTTGTCTCCCAGAGCCGCAATGCCAGTGGAGAGCGATGTGCCCAAGCCTTCCGCGAAGCGCTCATTCTTCACAATATTCACCGCGTAATGCTGTAGGTATGCTTCGATACGTTTTGTCTGATAGCCGATCACGGCGTGTACTTCGGAAAACTCAAGGCGTCTTATTGTGTGCAGACAATGCCACAGCAAAGGTCTGCCTTGAAATGTGGCGAATAGCTTGTTTTCCAAACCAAAGCGCCGCGAGCTGCCTGCGGCAAGGATAATCGCGCCAAACCTGAAACGTGAGTTTAGCACAGTATTTCGCGCCGGCGGGCTTCGGCCATGATTTCGGCTAGAATGGAAATGGCGATCTCTGTCGGGCTTCGGGCACCGCGCACTATACCAACTGGTCCTACGATCCGTGCCCTTTTTGACTCCGGTATGCCAAGTTGCTCCAGCTTTGACAGCCGTTCGCGGTGCGTGCGCGCGCTACCAACCGCGCCAACGTAAAATACTTCCCGCTCTAATATTTGGATTAACAGGTCAAGTTCCCAATCATGATCATGAAAGGCCAATATCGCCGCGCTAAACGCATCAAGATTTAGGACCATTTGGTCATTATGTTTTGCGATTCCGGTTGCCCTAAGGCCCTCGCGATGCAACTGCATAAGAAGCGCTGTATCCGGAGTGATGACTTTTGCATCAAAACCGACGTTCCGGGCCAGGATCGATATGTAGTAAGTCGCAGGTCCAGTGCCAGCCACAAGCAGTTGTGGAGTCGGATAATAGTATCTGCAAATATGTGTTTGCTTGGCTCTGGGCCGGTTATCTGGCCGTTGCGCCGTCCGTTGCACCAAAGAACGTCCACATTGAAATTCCGTGCGCAATACGAACGGGAGCCGCAATCTCTGGAGATAAAGCATTTCATCCAGTTGCTCGTTTCCGAGCGCCTGATCGAAGTAGATGTCGAGACCGCTGCCACATGGCAACTTGATGTCGATATACTGGGACCCCTTCCCAAAACGCACGAGCTGATTCTGTTCTTTCTCAATGACGGCTTTCGCTTCTTCGATCAGCGCCTGACCGAGACAATCGCTGGCAATATAGCCGACCGCATCACCCTGTTCTGACACAGCCAATTGAGAGCCGATGGGCCGGGGAGAGGATCCATCCTTCCCCACGAGCGTCACCAGTGCGGTCCGCTGTCCCCTGTCCCGCCATTTCCTGAGATAAGGCAGCACATTTTCGACGAAGGCCGAAGGATTATCACTGCTGGTCTGGCCGAATGAGCTTTCCGAAATTTTGTCCAAGACCCTTGCCTTAAGGAAAGAGTAGCCAAGTTACCGATGCGCCTATTGCGATACCGACGGCAAATCAGAGTAGGTCACGTTCGGTGTCGTCGAAACCAAGCACGAGCGGACATTCGAGATACATTTTGTCGAGCACACGGCAACAGAAAACGTTCGCACGATCCTTGGAGCAGACAATGTGTCAGATGCGGATGTCATGTCGGGCCGCCGCTTTGGCAACGCGGCACCATAAAGGCAGGTCACGAAACTGCCGAGAAAACCATCCGCCATTCCGATCCATCTCGCCAAAAAACTTCTTCCGCTCCGCCTGCTTCTTCTTTGCCTCATAATCAAATAACGCAAAGCCCAGTTGAAGCGTAAGACGTCCGTTCATGTCTACGGAATATTTTCTCATACTCGCGGTGCATTGTTCAGAGGTTCGCCAAGGACCATCTTAATCAAGTGAAGCGCCAGCGAAAACACTAAGAACGCAACTGGCCTTTTATTGGTAGATTACGAATACGCTTTCCGCTTGCATTAAAAATGGCATTCATCAAAGCCGGAGCGAAAGGCGGAACGGCCGGTTCACCAACGCCAGTTGCGTGGACAGAGAACGGATGCGGCACGATATGTGTGTTCACCTTAAAAGGGAAATTGTCTGAACGAACCATCTCGTAATCGTGGAAGTTACTCTCCTGAACTTCACCGTCCTTGAACGTGATGCCAGAATACAATGCGGTCGTCATAGCGAAAGCACAAGCGCCTTCTATCTGAGAACGAATTCGTTCCGGGTTTGCCGCGAAGCCGCAATCTATTACAACGTGCACCGACGGCAATTTGACAGTTCCGTCTTCGACCTTCGCGTGTATGACAGTTGCAACGTAAGATACAAAACTCCGGTGCGCGGCTATGCCCAGACCTTCACCCTTGGGTAACGTCTTGCCCCAACCCGCCCGTTCTGCAGCAAGCTTCACCACATTGCTCAGCCGGCCTGTGTCGAAAGGAAACTCCTTATAGGGTTCATATTGATTCCAGAACTCTCCTGGAAGCCCACAAGCCTTTGCGTTAAGTATGCGGGCAGGGCCAATGAGTTCTAGAAGGAAATCTTTCTGGTCTTTGCCCAGTTCCACAGCCAATTCGGCCGTGGCGGATTGGACAGAAAAAGCGCGCTGAATGTTCGATACCGAGCGGAACCAACCGACTCGCGTACCTGAGAAAGCGGGGCATTGTTCAGCGCCGATGTTTGCGATCTCGTAAGGGAGATTCTCAAGCCCCATGCCAATCTCGATATCGTGCTGAACGCCTTTGTCCTCACCAAAGGTTGATTTGAACGAGGGGGCTGCACTGCGCTGTCGCCATGCTATAGGCTTGTTGTTCTCATCGAGACCGACGTCAATTCTCTCCACAGACGTCGTATGATAGTAGCTGTGACGGATGTCGTCGTCTCGGGTCCACTGAACCCTAACACTGCCACCAATTTCCTTCGCAAGAAATGCGGCTTCAGTCGCGAAATCGGCCTTGGATTTGCGCCCAAAGGCACCGCCCAGAAGCGTGACGTTCACGGTAACATCTTCAGGTTTCATCCCGAGATATTCTGCCGTATCCGTGCGTGCCACATATGGGCTCTGCACAGGGGCCCAGATCTCAATCTTGCCATCCTTGAATCTAGCAAGCGCGGTCGGCGGCTCCATCGGAGCCTGTGCGGCATGAGGCTGGTAATACTCGTAAGATAAAACGGTCGCTGCCTTCTTCAGAGCTCCATCGGGATCACCTTGCTTGCGAACAGAAGAACCTGGCTTTGATGCAACCAATCTAAGCTCTTTCTCATGTGTTTTTGTGCTGTATGTGCCGTATTTGCCGCGATCCCATTCGATCTGGAGCGCGTCGCGGCCCTTCATTGCAGCCCAGGTGTTTTGCGCAACAACGGCAACGCCACCAAGAGGTTTGAACTTTGAGCCGAGCGGCGTAATTGGGATCCGCAGTATCTTTTCGACACCGGGGACGGCCCGCGCTTTCTTGTCGTTGATCGATTTAATCTTCGCTCCGACGACCGGTGGGCGCGCAATCACGGCGACCTTCGTGTCGGGAAAATTGACGTCGGCGCCATATATGGCGGCTCCGGTTGTAATATCATGCAGATCATAGATCTGGACTTGCCCCCTACCAATATAGCGAAACTCTTGCTCGGTCTTGAAGCTGAGCGCAGAACGCGCTGGCGTCTCCAGCGACATGGCGGCGTGTGCCAGATCACCAAAGCCCAGGCGGTTTCCCAGCTTGCGATGCACCACTTGATGGTCCAAAGCCTTAACCGTATCGATGTCGACGCCCCAGCGTTTGGCCGCAGCTTGCTCCAGCATGTGGCGCGTGGCCGCGCCGATTTCGCGCGCTGGCTGGATGAAGTGTCTTAGGCTGCGCGAACCGTCCGTATCCTGATTTCCGTACTTGGGCTCATCACCCGGAGCCTGAACAATTTTTACGCGGCCCCAGTCCGCCTCCATTTCATCGGCGATTATCATCGGCAGTGTTGTGCGTATACCCGTGCCCATCTCTGCGCGATGCGCAACGATAGTCACTTCTCCGTCAGGAGCTATGGCAACGAAAATGTGGGGATCGTTGACAACGCCGTTCGGCATTTTTAAGCCGTTCGTCGGGTAAGTTTCAAATGCTTCAGCGCTTGTTGGCATGAATTGAGCTGCGATGACGAAAACCCCAAGGCCCTGCAGCACGCTGCGGCGATTCAGTTCGGCGCTTCCGACTTTTCGAAGGACTACTGTTTTCCTATCATCGTCCGTGAACGACGGCGATCGATTTGCAAAGCTTTCAATTTGCCTCAACATGGTTATGCCCCCGTCGATGCTTGGCGGACCGCGGCCACGATGCGTTCATAGCAACCGCAGCGGCAGACATTGCCGCTCATCCCTTCAAGAATCTCCTGGTCAGTTGGTTTCTGAATCTCCTTTAGAAGTGATGCTGCTTTCATTATTTGCCCCGGCTGACAAAAGCCGCATTGGGGAACGTTCTGATCACGCCAAGCCACTTGAATCGGATGTTGGCCGTCCTCGCTCAACCCTTCGATCGTGGTCACCGACTTACCTTCGAGTTCGCCCATCCTGACCAAGCAGCTGAACTGTGCCAAACCATCAACGTGCACGGTGCAGGCTCCACAAAGTCCCACCCCGCAGCCATACTTTGTCCCCACAAGACCCAATTCGTCGCGCAAATACCAGAGGGTCGGCATGTTACTGTCGCCGTTGAAATCCCGTTCAATCCCATTGATCCTGAGTTTCATTAGCTTCTGCTTCCATTCGGCCCGGTTATGCGATGTTATCAGCCTACTTGGGCTCGGTTTCTGCTGCCAATTAGGCCTATACTTCTCGTTCACACCGTTAGGTAGAGTCGATAATTTCCGCTACTTTGATTTTGGCGAGCGGCGGTTGACCAGCCTCCATGCGCTGATGCTTCAGCGCCTGCCGCTGCGCCGGGAACATTTAACGCCCCCAGCGTTTGACTCGCGCCGCAGACGACCAAAATTAAGCGCGCCCGCGCCCCATTTTCCCATTCAAATTTTCCTTAAGATGTCGGTTGGACTCTTCCAACGCCTTTACATCGAAACAGAGGCCACGAGAGCCGATGGCTCTGAGCAATACGCCGTGCCAATGTGACCAGCCACCAAACTTCACCTGGTTGCGCGCCACATGAGCACGTCCATGCTAATGCATGCTAAGTCAGAGTAATTCACTTTATCAATCTCGATCAATCTCGCGCATTATTATGCATAATGGGCACCTCGAAAAATAACCCATACTCCGATCCATGCGAGTCTGATGCCTGACAGATTGATTCGGGCGGGGCACGATGGCGCAGATTGGGTTTTTCGATTCGGACAGGCGGCTTGAGCTTCTGTCGAAGAAAGGTGATCGG
>JAAERO010000431.1 GCA_024230315.1 Hyphomicrobium sp. | reverse complement strand
CGCCCATAGAGCTCCACTGTCTTCATCCCCCAGCCCCCGCCGCTAACGCAGGCACAAGGGCTCTATCTGCCGCACTTTTAGTCCGGCGCAACCAAACATATCGGCCGCTTCAATGACGCAGTATTGCTCCGGCTTTTACAACGGGGTTTGCTTGCCGTCGTTTTTGGGATGAGCAGGCGCTAAACGCTTGTCGATGAAGTCTTGCGCATGCTTCAGGATGAGCGCTAGGCCTTTGTGATCGAGGTAGGTCCGATCCTTTACCCGCAGATGAAAGCGGTTGCGAAACGATGACCTTTCCAACTGCGCAAAGATCTCATCGAGCGAATTCATGCGGTGCCTGCTCCGGCGACAAAGTAGCCCTAAGGCTGGGCACGGCCATGCCGCAATACCAACGGTTGGACGATTGTACGTCCACGCTGCCTGCTCTGACGGGCACCTCGAAAAATAACCCATAATCCGATTTATGCGAGTCTGATGCCTGACAGATTGATTCGGGCGGGGCACGATGGCGCAGATTGGGTTTTTCGATTCCGACAGGCGGCTTGAGCTTCTGTCGAAGAAAGGTGATCGG
>JAAERO010000430.1 GCA_024230315.1 Hyphomicrobium sp. | reverse complement strand
TTGATCGTGCGTTCCGCGGCACCCTGATAGCTTTCTGATTTCTGTCTCATCGTTCACTCCTGATTGGTGACGATGAGCCAAAAACACTCCCTTATGCAAAGGCCTCAATTAGTCCCATGGGCGCTGATGTCAGACACCGCGCCTGACGCCGCGCCGCCGGCACCCACAAAGCCAAAGGCGCCATTGTTCGAGGTGCCCATTAGAGAATTTCGCTGAGCGAACTACTCCGCCGCCTGCCGCTTGATCTTTTTGCTCTGCCGATTCACGCCCTCGGTTCCCTCGGACGATCGGAACCCGGTGTGCAAGCCGTGCGAGCGGCGTGGGGGCGTTTCCGATCTGACTACTTAGCAATTCGCACCTCGAAGGTGCGCGTCGCCGTCTCGCCGCTCGCCAGCTTGGCCGAGATCGAAAAGCGGTCCGTACCGTCCTGTCCGGCCCGCGCGGTATAGTAGATGCCCGTGCCCTGAGCCTTCTCGCCGATGCAGGTGCCCTGGGCCGAAGACTGGATGGTCGTCTCCTGGCCCGGCATGAACGAGACATCGCCCTTTGCCGGCGGTTCGGTGATCGTGATCTGCGGTGCCGCGACCGGTTCGCAATGGTCCCCGAAACCGGCGAAGATGAAGACACGCGCGGGCCGGCCGGGAACGACCGGCGTCGATCGCACGGCCGTAGGGGCATTGCGGGGCAGCGGCGCGCTCTCGCCTTGCGACCCGACGCTTGAGCAGCCCGCCATGCTGAGGAGGGCCAATGCGAGAACAGCGGCGCGGACGGAACGTGCGCGGGGTGGGCAGGTCTGCGTCCTGAGAGCTGTCGGGTTGAGGCTCATGAGTTCTTGTCGATCGGTGTGGCAGAGCACGGCATGCCTATTACGCCGCGTGATCTTTTTGCTCTGCCGATTCACGCCCTCGATTCCTTTGGGCGATCGGAGAGCTGTGGGCCCATTACGGCGCGGGAGGCCCTAAGCCTAGCTCGTGATAACTGAATTGGCGATGCGCACGGCAGGAGCCGGAGATTAGTTTGGTGCGCGGGGCTACTCCGGAGCTTTGATCTCGTCGAACTTGGCTTGCGCGCGCGCGAATATGCGGTTGTAAAGCCACATGGCATCGAGGATCTCGCGGTAGGTCGCGGACTTCTTCGCCCGGTCCGCCTTGCCGAAAGTGAAGATGGAGTTGTTGCGCAAATAGCCCATGATCCGCGGGCTCGAGATGCGATAGACCTCGAAGTCGCCCGACTTGAGCGCCTTGCGTGTCGGCGTGGGGATGAGCTGGAAGAACTTCATCTGATCGATCTCGTCGGGGAGCATCTTCCTGATCGATGGAAGTTGCGCGAAGAGGCCAGCGTGCGCGTTCATCAGGCCGTTGCGCACCGCGGTCCAGTGATTGTAGCGCTGGTCGATGCGCTTGGCGCGCGTCTCATCTTCGACGTCGCGGGCAGCGAGCGCTGGATCGAGGTCTGCAAGCTTTGACTTGATCGCCGCCCACTTCCTGCGGCCGTTGCGATCCTCGCGCACGCCCGTCTGTAAGCTGCCCTTGTATTTCTTGGAGCGCACATTGCCGATGTTCTGTTCGCCGCCCGTTTCGGCGAAGAAAATCCCGAGGCTGATGCGGCCGGCAGCAGCGGCGGTTTCGGCATCGAGGCCCTTGGCGCGCGCAATCGCCGTGCCGAGAGCGACGACGTCCTTGTACGGGGTCTTCGAATCTTGCGCGCAGGCGGGCGGTGCCTCCAGGTTGCTAAAGAGCGTGCCGTACTCTTCGATCAGTGGCTCGATGTCGGCATCGAAGTAAGCCGGCGGAATAGCGAACTTGTTTGGCCGGCCGATGCGCGCGGGCAGTGCGTCGGTGAGGTCCTTGTACGTGCTCATCACCTTGATGCGGGCGAGGTAGACGGCCTGCCCGGCAGCTTTTTCTTGGCGGCGATCTGCGCGCGCCGCTTAGCGAGGATCGCCTTGAAGTCGCGGAGGGCCTTGTCGTACGCATGAAGCGCCTGCGCCTGCGCCTGCGCCTGCACTTCGGTGAGGGCGGCCGGCTGAGCCTGTGTACTCGTGATGAAGCTGAGAGGGTCGATGTCGGCCCGGAGGAGCCACGCCGCCGCGACAGCGAGCCCGAGAGCAAGAGCTGCTGCGCGCATCGTACGCACCTCCACACGCCCCAAAAGCTCCCGGTGCCGCATCGCTTTAGCGGGCTCGGGCAGCGTTGGCGTTGCGCTCGCGTTTCGCCGCTTTTGCGGCGCGCTTCTTGGCGTTCTCCGCTTTGCGCTGCTTGGCTTGGATTTTCTTGCGGCGCAAATCCGTCATCGTGGGCATGGACGTTTCTCCGTTGGGTGCCTGTGAAACCGATCGCCTGAATACTAGAGATGGCGTATGGCACGCAAGCGGCTGCGTCTGCCACATCGCGACGCGTCGGGCCCCCACGGTTATTGGCGCCGTGGTTTGGGTGCTATCGGGCCTAGGGCGACGCGTTGCAGGCGCTGAGCGAGGTGATGGAGATCACGCCGTCGCACTCCCGCCTTGCGACCCGACGCTCGAGCCGCCTGCCATGCCGACAAGGGCCAACGCGAGGACAGGGGCGTGGATGGGACGTGCTCAGGGTGGGCAGGTCTGCGTCCTGAGAGTTGGCCGGTGCCCGCTCATGAGTTCCTGTCGATGGGTTTGGCAGAGAAGGGCTTGCCTATTCCGCCGCCTGCCGCTTGATCTTTTTGCTTTGCCGATTTGCGTCCTCGGTTCCCTTGGACGATCGCATGGCGGCCCTCTTTATTTGCGCGCCTCCGGCATCCTTTATTTACGTGCCTCCGGCACGACGCCGCAACAGCGCCTTCAGGTATTGCCCCGTGTAGCTTTCTTTGACCTTGGCGATATCTTCCGGTGTTCCCGCCGCCACGATACGTCCGCCGCCGTCGCCGCCTTCAGGGCCCAGATCGATGATCCAGTCGGCGGTTTTGATAACTTCCAGATTGTGCTCGATAACGACGACAGTGTTGCCGGCATCGGCCAGTTCGTGCAGCACATCGAGCAGCTTGGCCACGTCGTGGAAATGCAGGCCGGTCGTCGGCTCATCGAGAATGTAAAGCGTGCGCCCCGTCGCCCGGCGCGACAGTTCCTTCGATAGCTTGATGCGCTGGGCCTCGCCGCCCGAAAGCGTGGTGGCCTGCTGGCCGATGTGGATGTAGCCGAGCCCCACGCGGGCCAGCGTTTCCAGCTTATCGCGGATCGCTGGTACTGCCTTGAAGAAGGCGGCGCCTTCCTCAACCGTCATGTCGAGCACGTCGGCGATCGACTTACCCTTGAACTTTACGTCCAGGGTCTCGCGGTTGTAACGCTTGCCCTTGCAATCGTCGCACGTCACGTAGACGTCGGGCAGGAAGTGCATCTCGATGCGGATGACGCCGCCGCCCTGGCAGGCCTCACAGCGTCCGCCCTTAACGTTGAAGGAAAAGCGGCCCGGCGCATAGCCACGCACCTTCGCTTCTGGCAACCCTGCAAACCACTCGCGGACGGGCGTGAAGGCGCCAATATAGGTCGCGGGGTTGGATCGCGGTGTGCGCCCGATAGGCGATTGATCGATGTCGATCACCTTGTCGAGGTGGTCGAGACCCTCAATGCGGTCATGCTCGCCAGGGTGCAGGCGCGCGTTGTTGAGCTTGCGCGCAACGGCTGCGTAGATGGTGTCGACCAGCAGCGTCGACTTGCCGCCGCCGGACACGCCCGTGACGCAGGTGAAGAGCCCAAGCGGGATTTCCGCTTTGACGTTCTTCAGGTTGTTTTC
The DNA here is from genome assembly GCA_024230315.1 of Hyphomicrobium sp. Classification (GTDB taxonomy): domain Bacteria; phylum Pseudomonadota; class Alphaproteobacteria; order Rhizobiales; family Hyphomicrobiaceae; genus Hyphomicrobium_A. The sequence continues at coordinate 4,323 of JAAERO010000430.1, read as the reverse complement.
GTGCGCATCGATGACCTTCAGCGACCTACCCTTCTTTGGCGCGCGGCGCTGTTTGGGGAGCGGGATCTGCCGTGCGCCTGAGAGATATTGGCCGGTGAGGCTTTCAGGTGCGGCCATGATGTCTTCAGGCGTACCTTGCGCCACAATGGACCCGCCGTGGATGCCGGCGCCGGGCCCGATGTCGACGACATGATCGGCGGCGAGGATTGCCTCTTCGTCGTGCTCGACGACGATGACAGTGTTGCCGATGTCGCGCAGGTGCTCGAGCGTGACGAGTAGCCGCGCGTTGTCGCGCTGATGTAAGCCGATGGAGGGCTCATCGAGCACGTACAGCACTCCGGTGAGGCCGGAGCCGATCTGTGAGGCCAATCTGATGCGCTGGCTTTCACCGCCCGACAGCGTGCCCGATGAACGTGACAGCGTCAGGTATTGCAGTCCCACGTCGTTGAGGAACTGCAGGCGCTCGCGGATCTCTTTCAGAATGCGCGTGGCGATCTCGGACTGCTTCTTGGAGAACGTCTTGGGCAACTCAGCGAACCACGCATTCGCCGCCTTGATGGAAAGATCGCCTACCTCGCCGATGTGTTTGTCCCCGACCTTGACGGCCAGCGCCTGGGGTTTGAGCCGGTAGCCATTGCACGCATCGCAAGGGTGTGAGCCTTGATAGCGCGAAAGCTCGTCGCGTACCCAATCAGAGTCCGTCTCGCGCCAGCGCCGCTCGATGTTGACGATCACGCCCTCGAATGGCTTCCTGGTCTTGTAGTTGCGCGTGCCGTCCCAGTAGACGAACGTTATTTCCTCGTCGTCCGAGCCATAGAGCATAGCTAGCTGCACATACTTGGGCAGCCGGTCCCAGGGTGTCGACATGGAGACCTTGTAGTACTTGGCCAATGCTTGCAGCGTTTGCTCGTAGTAGGGCGAGGAGGCGCCGGTGCGCGCCCAAGGGTAGATCGCGCCCTCCGATAGGCTGAGCGAGGGATTGGGTACCACAAGATCGGGCTCAAACTGCAATTCGGTACCGAGCCCATCGCAGGTTGGACAGGCACCGGCCGGCGCGTTGAACGAAAAGAGCCGTGGCTCAATCTCATCGATCGTGAAACCGGAGACAGGGCAGGCGAAGCGCGCGGAGAAGACGATGCGCTCGTGCGTCTCGTTCTTGGATTTGTTGGCGCCTTTCGCTTTGGTCTTGGGCAGCGGCTTGTCGGCGAGTTCGGCGACGACGATGCCATCCGACAGGCCGAGCGCGGTCTCAAAACTATCGGCCAGCCGCGTAGCTATGTCGTCGCGTACGACGAGGCGATCCACCACCACGTCGATGTCGTGCTTGTACTTTTTGTCGAGTTTTGGCGCGTCGGAGATCTCGGTGAAGGCCCCGTCGACTTTGACGCGCTGGAATCCCTTCTTCTGAAATTCGGCGAGTTCTTTTTTGAACTCGCCCTTGCGCCCGCGCGCGATGGGGGCGAGCAGATAGAGCCGTATGCCCTGCGGCAGCTTCATCACGCCGTCGACCATCTGGCTCACCGTCTGGCTTTCGATGGGCAGCCCCGTCGCCGGCGAGTAGGGCACGCCAACGCGTGCAAACAGCAGCCGCAGGTAGTCGTAGATTTCGGTGACGGTGCCGACGGTCGAGCGCGGGTTCTTGGACGTCGTCTTCTGCTCGATCGAGATGGCCGGTGATAGGCCGTCGATATGGTCGACGTCCGGCTTTTGCATCATCTCCAGGAACTGGCGCGCGTAGGCAGACAGGCTTTCCACATAGCGCCGCTGGCCTTCGGCATAGATGGTGTCGAAGGCGAGCGAGGACTTGCCCGAGCCTGAGAGTCCCGTGAACACCACGAGGGCGTCGCGTGGGATTTCCAGATCGACGTTCTTGAGGTTGTGCTCGCGTGCCCCACGGACGTGAATGGTCTTGGAAAGCTCGCCGGCGCCCTGGCGCTTGCGTTTGGGTTTCTGCATGAGGTGTTAGGTAGCGAAGGTAGGGCCGGACGGCAATGCAACACGAGCGCGCGTTAACAGGCTCGACCAAGGAATGCTGAAGCGATCAAGCAAATACCGGGCTTTCTAGGCGCGGAAATGGGGCAAATCCTCAAGGGCGGCGTGCCGCCCCCGGCTTCGAGCGCTCGTGTTTCGCCAGTCTTAGGCAGCCACGGTCCTGGTCTCCGCGAACTCTCGATAGTACTGGCGTAGCATCTGATCGCAATAGGCGGCGAGTTTGGACCGCTGCTCAACTGTCGGCCGTATTGGGGTCTCGAATGTGCGATTGAGACGTCCGAGCAAGATGGCGAACACAGTGGCGCCGGCCCCACAGGCGCGCGCGCCCATCAGGTGCGATTTGTCACCAAGGGTGGCGGCAATCGCATCGATGGCTCGTTCTGCCAGTTGCGCCACTTCTTGGGCGGAGTGCCGACCCAATACCGTCAAGACCTACTCTTTACCGGCACATGATTTCCCGATAAAAAAAGCGCGGTTAGTAGGGTCATCATGACAGTTCTCAAGTGGGTGCTGATTGTACTCGGCGGGCTCTTGCTCGTGTTTGTTGCCCTCGTTGCCGGTGGGCTTTATTGGGCAAGCACGGTTGAGAGCGTGAAGCTCACCGCGGCCGATCTGGACGTTGGCGGGTCGTATCCCGCCGAAGAGCGTCAAGCGCTGCTTGATTCCTGCCAGAAAAGTGCCGAGGCACCTGCGACCGATAAGGTCGCGTGCACGTGCATCGCCGAAAAAGCCGGAACCAAGTTTTCGCGCTTTGAGCGTCTGGCGCTAAAACGGCGGGGTTCGACGGCAGTCCGACGATGATCGTCGCTCTGACGAAGGGGCTCATTGAGAGCGGCATTCCCGAGGAAAAAGCGAACAAGATGGAGGCCAACTCCAAGCAGCGCATCGAAAGCCTGATGGAATCGTGCGGACTTGCGAAATGACCGGCTCTGAGGGCGGTCCCGACAAAACGCTTTCGACGACGTGTTGCGTTACCGGCGGTGGACCGGCCGGCGTGATGCTGGGTCTCTTGCTGGCGCGTGCAGGTGTCGATGTGGTCGTGTTGGAAAAGCACGCCGATTTTCTGCGCGATTTCCGCGGTGACACGATCCATCCCTCCACGTTGACGGTGATGGAGGAGCTCGGCCTGTTGGATGAGCTGTTAAAACGTCCCCATAACGACGTTAGGCGCTTGCAGGTTATGGTCGGCGAAACGTCGCTGACAGTGACCAACTTCTCCTTCCTGCCCCAGCATCGCGCGTTCATCGCCATGATGCCGCAATGGCATTTCCTCGACTTTCTTGCCGAGCATGCGCGCCGCTATCGGAATTTTCAGCTCTTCATGCAGGCGGATGTGACCAATCTCATCGAAGAGGGCGGGCGCGTGGCCGGCGTTCGCGCCACGACCCCGGACGGTTCGCTTGAAGTGAAGGCAGATCTTGTCGTTGGCGCCGACGGACGTCATTCGACAGTGCGTGAAAAAGCAGGTCTTGAGATTGAGGACATCGGCGCGCCCATCGACGTGTTCTGGATGCGCATTTCGCGGGTGCCCGGCGATCCAGGTTCGGGCGGGCGCATCGATGCAGGCAGCTTCTTTGCGATGCTGGACCGCGGTGATTATTGGCAGCTTGCCTATGTCATTCCTAAGGGCGAATCTGAGCGTATCCGTGCGGCGGGCTTGCCGGCTTTTCGCCAGATCGTTGCTAAGGCCTTGCCGTTTCTGGCCGAGCGCGTTGGCGAACTCAAGACGTGGGACGACGTTAAGTTGCTCACGGTGAGTATTGATCGGTTGCGCACGTGGTACCGGCCTGGTCTGCTTTGTATTGGCGATGCGGCCCATGCGATGTCGCCCATCGGCGGGGTGGGCATAAATCTCGCGGTTCAGGATGCGGTGGCCACGGCGAACCTGCTATGGAGGCCGTTGAAAGAAGGCGCTGTCACAGAGGGCGACCTTGCGCGCGTGCAAAAGCGGCGCGAGTTCCCCATGCGCGTGACGCAGCGTTTCCAGGTGCTGGCGCAGAAGCGCATCATTCAACCGGTGCTTTCCAGTACGGCGCCAACATTGTCGCCACCGTGGGCACTGAGGCTCATGAACAAGATACCTTTGCTTCAGCAAATTCCCGCGCGGTTCATTGGCATTGGCGTGCGCCCTGAACACGTGCAATCGCCCGCCGCGGCCTCTCAAGCAGCGCGGGCCTGAGTAAGTCTCTGGGGCACCTCGAAAAATAACCCATACTCCGATTTATGCGAGCCTGATGCCTGACAGATTGATTCGGGCGGGGCACGATGGCGCAGATTGGGTTTTTCGATTCCGACAGGCGGCTTGAGCTTCTGTCGAAGAAAGGTGATCGG
>JAAERO010000429.1 GCA_024230315.1 Hyphomicrobium sp. | reverse complement strand
TTGCGTCCAAGGCGTTGCAAGACGGCCTGAGGGCAACGCAAAGGCCGCCGCGAAGGCGGCAGACCAGCATCGCAACCGCGCCTGACGCCGCGCCGCCGGCACCCACAAAGCCAAAGGCGCCATTGTTCGAGGTGCCCTAGAATGGCCAGGACTATGATCGCGTTCTTCATCGATGGTCTCTGACTAATATCGGATGAGCACCCGTTGCGGCGTTGTCTTGCCGACAAAGCGGTCCCCGTTTCAAAGTTAGAATACGTTGATCGCCCGCATGCGGGCGGCGCGGAGCTGAGCGTATGCCAGGGCCGATGCTGGCGGCAAGATCGTCTTTGAAGCAGGGTGCGATATCCGGGTAAAAAGTGTCAATGTCCGCTTTACCCCCGCTTACAAGAATTGCCGCACTGAGTAGTGTTGCGGCACGGTGACATTCAGCGAAGAGAAGGTAGGGAATGCGTTACTCTACGGCGGGCTGGGGTTGCGATAGCAATAGTTTCGATGTGACTGGTAGGGAAGCTTCCACACTTTGCGAGGGACAGGGGCGGCAACATCAATGCCTATTTTTGGCAAATCAGCTTTGCAGCGAATGCTTGGCGTGCTGCTCGTCTTGGCGGTGCTCTCGTCAAGTGCGGGCGCAAACACCCTAAGCAACATTGCGTGCAAAGACATCGACTACAACGCAATCATCCTTGAGATCATCGATAGCCTTCCCAAAGGCGGTGGCTATGAGGTCAGAGGAAGCCGCGTTGCGCTGCCGGTCATAAGTGTGCACCAGCTCGGGGCCCGCTTAGGGTTGCATGTTCGCGATGGGCACCCATCCCATTGCACAAGCGCGACCTACGCCCTCTACATGCATCTGGTCGCGCACTTGCACAACAGCGGACAGATCAACTTAAGCGTTGAGCAAATTCGCTCTCTCCAAGCCGTCAAAACCCGGCCCGACGGCACCCCGATGCTGGATGGCCAAGGTCCATTTTGGATCTTCAACGCCAACGGTGCCGGAGCCGCCGCCTTTTTGAAACATACGGGCACGGGCATAAGCTTTCGCGACGATGCGTTGGTGCATGCGCGGCCGGGCGACTTTCTGAAAATTTTTTGGAATGAGAACGTCGGAATTGAGTACTTCAAGAACGGCGGTGTCAATCGGCGCAAGTCTGAGCGCGGCCACCAGGTTGTGTTCACGGGCCGCAAGGTGATAGCAGGGACAGAGATGATCTGTTTCTGGGGAACTCAGAAGCAAGGCCGGACGAAGCGTGGGAAGCGACGTGAGGTGCGCTACTTCCCAGCTCAACCCGACGGTAAAGTTCATAAGGGATATGGCCAGGTTTGCCGACCGCGCGGCGACATCAAGCGCATGATTTTTTCGCGCATCGTCTGCATGAAAAATTTGGCGTCCGGCTTAGAGGCCATGAGAGCGAGAGCAAACGTTAGCGGTGAAGGAGGCCACGTGAACCCGCATGGGTTTGTGGATGAATTCCTCCTTTCGATCCAAAGACAGCCGTCCGATCACGCTACGTTGGATAGCATGTACGATATCCGACCGGCACACAAAGTGTTTGCGAATAAGTAACCGGGGCGATGACGGCAGGGCGATTGCTGGTCTCGGCGTCCCTAACGCTGCGTAACTGCTTCGACACCAGCCTGCCTCCTTCCGCGCATGCCCTCCCCGTGGGTCCAGTAGCGATTGAGAGGCGCTGGTCGCGCCGGACCAGCGTCTTTTTTCGTGGGCCTGATAAGGGATGTCCTCGTGCTGCAAAACTCTCCTTGCACCTCTCATGAATGTCCGCTTTGGGTCCTGGCTGCGTGAAAACGCTCTAATGCGGTCTGCGATCGCCCGTGACCGACTGAATGTAGCTCGACACGGTTGATTTGGGCATATTTTCGCTAATGGGCACCTCGAAAAATAACCCATACTCCGATTTATGCGAGTCTGATGCCTGACAGATTGATTCGGGAGGGGCACGATGGCGCAGATTGGGTTTTTCGATTCCGACAGGCGGCTTGAGCTTCTGTCGAAGAAAGGTGATCGG
>JAAERO010000428.1 GCA_024230315.1 Hyphomicrobium sp. | reverse complement strand
TTGGCAACGGTTCTGGGATTGATGCCGAACCGCTCCGCTGCTGCTCGTGCGCTGATCCCCTCGATCTGGACCGCGTGCAGAACCCGCCCATAGAGCTCCACTGTCTTCATCCCCCAGCCCCCGCCGCTAACGCAGGCACAAAGGCTCATTCTGCCGCACTTTTAGTCCGGCGCAACCAAACATAGCAGCCGCTTCAATGACGCAGTATTGCTCCGGCTTTTACAGATGGGCGCCGACGAAAAAGCAACCCACCAATGAACCACTGATCTGCTGCCGGTTTTTACCAAATCATACGTAAAATTCAGAAGGCTCTCTTGTTGAACTAAAGTTGTGCCTAAATCCGGGTATTGGTTTTCGTTGGGAAGCGGGCAATTCTTGTGCGGCAACGCAGAGGCTCACCCTACGAGGAGCAACCTCCTATGAAACCGTACCTTAACGGAGCAAAACCAATGAACCACAGTGTTTCAAGTGCCGGCGACCAAGAGCAAGTCAATGTCGCCGACTCTTTGTCTATGTTCCACCTTGTCTTGCCAAAACGGTTGCGACGGACGGGCCGCCCGGTGCGTCATTCCGCTACCTTGTTCTGCCGACGTGCCAGTAACGCGTTGAGCCATGGTCGGTGCGTGGATTGATTGGAGTGTTCGAGTATGACAGACAAATCGGTCGTCGATCGACGGAAACTACTTGTGGGTATTCCAACGGTCGCTGGCGCAGTAGCCTTTTCGTTTCCTAGCAACGCGCCGTCGGCTAAACCGTTATCCAGGCGCACTATCCAATCCATGACTGCTGAAGGACTGAGCAGCGATGAGCGCACCCGCCATGAGCGCTATATGGCCATGGCATTCGATTTGGCCAAAAAGGGAGCGGCTCCATTCGGCGCCGTTATCGTCCACCGAGAAAGCGGTAACGTCGTCTGTAAAGGCAGGAATCAAGGCGACGTAAACCCAATCTACCACGGCGAAATCGACGCCATCATCAACTGCGGGCGACTAAAACCTCCTATCGAATGGGAAATGATGACGCTTTACACCACCGGAGAATGCTGCCCCATGTGTATGAGCGCGGTGGTCTGGGCTGGAATTCCAGAAGTTGTTTACGGAACATCAATCAAATCTATATCCACTTTCGGTGTCGATCAGATCGAGTTTAACTCCCCATCGGTGGCCGCCGCAGCACCATTTTATGAGGGACGCATTATTGGCGGTATCCTTAAGGAGCGCACGGACCCGCTATTCGAGGCATGGGCCTCGCGGTTAAACCGATGCAAACACCGAGATGAAGATCCTGGCGGATTGTACGGAAAATGCAATCGGGCGTCATAAACTGAGCAGGGCAGGGCATTTCTAACATAGGAAATTCCGGTGATGCTTTCCCCTCCTGTCGCGCTTGACTTGGTTGTCATTCAGCATGTTATACCGCCGCACCGTAAGCGGATAGGCCATCGATATCTGGATCAGGGCCTTGAATGATGATCTGCGCCAACTCTGCTTCTTGTCCCGCGTCAAGCTTGCGTGGGCGGCCCGGATTGGCACGGTCATAAAGGCCATCAAGGCCCACCGCGTTGTAGCGTTGAACCGCATCACGCAGTGCTTGCGACCCTTCCGAAATCCAGCGATTTTAGATTGCACTGTGTCAGCATCGGGGAACTCCTCTGTCAGAATGAAAGCTTTTGTTGCAAAAGGAATTTTGCTGATTCGGAACCCCGATGCCCTCGCGAACCGTGAGAAAGGCGGGCTGCTCCGGCTGTCCGTTTTCGGTAATGCGCTGTCGAGATGATCGACGGTCTCGCCCAGATACGTGGTGGCGTCCGGATGGAGGGCACCTCGAACAATGGCGCTTTTGGCTTTGTGGGTGCCGGCGGCGCGGCGTCAGGCGCGGTTGCGATGCTGGTTGCCGCCTTCGCGGCGGCCTTTGCGTTGCCCTCAGGGCCGTCTTGCAACGCCTTGGACGCAATTG
>JAAERO010000427.1 GCA_024230315.1 Hyphomicrobium sp. | reverse complement strand
TATTTTTCGAGGTGCCCTCTAGCTCGCTCGCGCAGTTGCCTTGCGTGCTGCCTTGGCGGCATTGAGTTCTTGCGCTTTGCTGACGAGGCGGCCACACGATGCGATGGCTGCCTCGTCGCAACTAGGAATGCTCGATGTCCCTCCCTTCCGGCCCTTCGGCGCTCGCGCACGGTGCTATTCTGTCGCCGTTCACGGAGCTGCGCCGGCTGCTCGACGGTATCGAGCCGGGTCACGAAGAGCCCATCGATCTGACGATCGGCGAGCCGCGCGAAGCTATGCCGCCATTCGTTGTCGATATGATTGTTGAGGCGGCGGCCAGCTTCGCCAAATACCCACCGATCCGCGGCACAGAAGAGTTGCGCAATGCGATCGCGGAGTGGATCGCCCAGCGCTACGGACCCGTGGCGGCCATCGATCCTGGGCGCGAAGTGCTCCCTCTTAACGGCTCGCGCGAAGGCCTGTTCTATGCAGCCTTTCTTGCGGTTGGCCGCAAACGGGTCAAAGGCCGGCCGGCGATCCTCATGTGTAACCCGTACTACGGCGCGTATATCGGCGCGGCGATGGCCGTCGATGCTGAACCGGTTTTTCTCAATGCGACTGAGGCGACCGGTCATCTGCCCGACCTCGATGAGATCGCTGACGACAAGGCGCTGCTGGATCGCACCGCCGCTGTCTACTTGTGCTCGCCGGCCAACCCGCAAGGCGCGGTTGCGAGCCCAGCTTACATAGGCCGCGCACTAGAACTTGCTCGCGCGCATGACTTCATGTTGTTTTTTGACGAGTGCTACTCGGAGATCTATTCGGCAGAACCGCCGCCGGGCGCCCTCCAGGTCGCTGCTGCAACGCCAGAACGGTTTGATAACCTTGTTGTCTTCAACTCGCTGTCGAAGCGCTCCAATCTGCCGGGCCTGAGATCCGGCTTCTGCGCCGGCGATGCAAAGTTCCTTCAGACATTCGCCGAGATGCGCAATCTCGTCGCACCGCAAATGCCGGGGCCAACCCAGCATGCGTCCGCTGCGGTCTGGCGGGAGGAAGCTCACGTCATCGTCAATCGGCAGGCTTACAGGGAAAAGTACGACGTTTGCAACATACATCTTAAGGGACGTTATGGCCATCGCCGCCCGGCCGGTGGCTTCTTTCTGTGGCTCGATGTGATCAATTTTGGGGGCTCTGGTGAGGCGGCGGTAACCTTATGGAAATACTGCGGTGTCAAGGTCTTGCCCGGTGCCTTTCTGGCGCAAGTCGGTCGAGACGGGACTAATCCTGGCAAGGAATATGTGCGTCTCGCACTGGTCCACGACGCGGTCACCGTCGGCAAGGCCCTCGAACGTTTCGTTGAAGTTCTAGCGTAAAGAGTCCGTTCGTCATCATGCTGCTCGAGTCCCATAGCGACGCGAGGCGCCTGCTTTCCCACTCTTTGGAGGACAGGCTCGTTGGCTGGCTTAGCCGCGCCGGAGGTGTTCTCCTCCTGGTGGGTGTCGCCGCGGCATGGGCAAGTCTTCTCACTTGGTCGCTTGTAGATCCGAGCCTGACGCACACTGCTGAGGGCACGCCCAACAATATGCTGGGCACAGTCGGCGCGGTGTTCTCCGACGTCATGCTGAACACGCTGGGCTTTGCCACAGTGTTCGTGCTGCTCGCGCCCATGTTCTGGGGTATCGAGTTGCTGCTCGCTGAACGCATCTTTGCCAACAGCAAAAAGGCGAGCCTGTTTCCGTTTTCTGTACTTCTGCTGGCCGGCGGCTTCTCGGCTCTGCCGGTGACCGCGAGCTGGCCTTTCAGTCACGGATTTGGCGGTCTCGTAGGTGACTGGCTTTGCAAGGTTGCCGCAAGCCTCTTCGCTCTGTTTGGCGCAGGGGACGCCTATGGGGTTTCTGGCCTGATCTTCTTCCTTGGGGGCTTTGCCGCGCTCGGTTACAGCGTCGGCCTGGAGCGCGAGGATTTAACCCGCCTTCTGCAACGCAACGGCGGAATGTCATTTCAGCGCGCAACTTTTCTGCCGGGATGGCTGCAGTGGATGTGGGGCCCGGACGTGGCATACGCCGGGGCCGATGAACCGCACGCTGGCAGTTTTGATACCGAACCCGAATTTGGCGGGCAGGACGAACCCTATCTGCCGGATCCGTCGCCGCGGGAGCCTGCATTTGGCAATGAGCCCGTGGGACCTGCTTCGCCATTCAGCGACGCCGAAGTTGCCGAACCCTTGGAGGGGTTGAGTGCTGGCCGGGTGGCTAAGTCTTGGACGCCGGACACTACAGCGATGGTGGACGACGATAACACAGGATTAGACCTCGAACCGAACACCGACATTTCGAGCCGGGCCATCGCGGAGCGTTTCGCGCCGGAGTCGGCACGCCGGCGCTCCAAGCCTTCGCGCACGTCGCCAGAAGAAGAGCAGTCGGCACCCGCAAAGATGCGAGGGGACAAAGGCGGACTGTTTGGTGGCTTGCGGATTGCGCGGCCGTCGGGTTATCGCGCTCCGCCGCTCAATCTGTTGAAGCGGCCGCAGGGCTTGCAATCCCGGCCGGGAATCACGCAAAACGTTTTGCGCGGCACCGCACGCCTGCTTGAGGAGGTGCTTGCCGACTTCAGCGTCAAAGGTGAAGTGCGTGACATCAAGCCCGGCCCCGTTGTCACACTGTACGAGCTCGAGCCCGCGCGCGGAACGAAGTCATCGCGTGTCGTTGGTCTTGCCGATGACATCGCCCGCTCCATGAGCGTGATCTCGGCACGCGCCGCGGTTGTGCCCGGGCGCAATGTCATCGGCATCGAGTTGCCGAACGTACGCCGCGAGACAGTCTATTTGCGCGAAATTCTGGAGTCAGAAGCGTTCCGGTCCACCACCGCCGTACTTCCCTTGGCGCTGGGCAAATCGATCGGTGGCAGTCCCGTCGTTGCTGACCTTGCGCGCATGCCGCATTTGCTGGTTGCCGGAACGACAGGTTCGGGCAAGTCGGTCGGCATCAATGTCATGGTGCTCTCGCTCCTGTATCGCTGCACGCCCGAGGAATGCCGGCTGTTGTTGATCGATCCGAAGATGCTGGAGCTGTCCGTCTACAACGGTATCCCGCACCTACTGACTCCTGTGGTCACCGATCCACAAAAAGCAATTGCCGCATTAAACTGGGTCGTCGGCGAAATGGAAGAGCGCTACAAGCGCATGGCCAGTCTTTCGGTACGTAACATTGGGGCATTCAATACGCGCGTCCGCAAAGCACAGAGCCGCGGTGAGATGATCGCGCGCACAGTGCAGACGGGATTCGACAAGGAGACGGGCCAGGCCATCTACCAAAAGCAGGAGATGCAGACCGGCACGATGCCTTACATTGTCGTCGTGGTCGACGAGTTTGCCGATCTCATGACGGTTGCGGGCAAAGAGATTGAAGCAGCAGTGCAACGATTGGCGCAGATGGCTCGGGCGGCCGGCATTCACCTTATCATGGCGACACAGCGCCCCTCCGTCGATATCGTGACGGGCACCATCAAAGCGAATTTCCCCACGCGCATCGGCTTCAAGGTTGCATCCAAGATCGACAGCCGCACCATTCTTAACGAGCAAGGCGCCGAACAACTGCTAGGTCAAGGCGACATGCTTTATTCGATGGGATCGGGGCAGATGATGCGTGCACATGGGCCCTTCGTCACCGACGAGGAAGTCGAAAGTATTGTCGAAGCGTTGCGGCAACAGGGGCCTCCGCGCTACCTCGATGGTATCACGGATGCTCCATCAAGTTCTGAGGCCGCGGGCGCGCAAGATCGAGAGTCCCGCCAGGACGACCTCTACGATAAGGCCGTCGCTATTGTGCTGCGGGATCGCAAGGTTTCGACGAGCTACCTGCAACGCCGCCTTTCGATTGGTTACAATCGGGCAGCCGACGTTGTCGAACGCATGGAACGAGAGGGTCTGATTGGCCCTGCAAACAATGTCGGCAAGCGCGAGATCTTGCTCACAGCCCGTGACGATGTTGGCCAGCGCGTCGCCTCGTAGGCGTGGTGGGGACGGTTGATACAGCTAAAAACCGCCAAGATCTCGACGTAATGTTCGGGGATTGGGGAATGCTGGGATTTTTCACATTGCGGCGAGGGCTACTATTGCGAACTCGATTCGAAGAGGTTTTGGGGCTCAATGCACAAACTGAGATGGATTGTGGCGATCGCATCCTTGGGCGTGATCGTGATGCCTGCGATCGCCTTGAGCGAGGATTTGGTTGTTCCAGCCCCTATTCCAGCGCAGCCGCCGCAGCCGCCTGAGGACTCGGGCGCTAGCTCAGCATGGAACGTCGAGGTAGCCCCAGCCAAGGTTCACGAGGGCGTCGACCTCGACGAGCGGCAGCTTGAACTGGTCGAACAAGTCAGCAAATACTTTCGTAAGTTGGATACGCTCAAGGGTAGGTTCGTTCAGACTGGCGCCGACAACAAACGAATGAGGGGCAAGTTCTATGTAAAACGGCCGGGGCGATTTCGCTTTGACTATGCGCGGCCCTCCCGCCAGATCGTCATTTCGGACGGCCGGTACCTGGCTATCCAAGATCTCGACCTCAACAATGAGGATCGCGTTGCGCTGAATCAAACGCCGTTCAGGCTGGTTTTGCGTAGCGATGTCGACTTGGTGCGCGATGCCCGCATCATCGAGGTCCAGGAATCTGAGGACATAATCATGGTCGGGATTGAGGACAAAGATCCCAATGCGCCTGGACAGATCCGGCTGTTCCTCACTACGAGGCCACATTTAGAGCTCAAGAAGTGGATTACTAAGGATGCTCAAGGCTTCGATACACGTGTCGAGGTGTCAGATTTGGTGACGAGCGCCGAGCTGCACCGGGATTTGTTTAGGATTAGGACCCTCGGCAAGCCGTTTGGCACGCCCTGACAGGCCGGAAGTGTGGCTGTTCGGACGCTTGGCAACGCCCGACCTGGGGAAAAACCAGGGGTGGCGATAAATTTTTTGTGAAAACCCCGTGTGGGCTCTATTGAACTTCGCCATCTTGCGCTTAACTCAGGAAAGTCAGGTGGTGTCACCCTGTATCGGTAGTGCCCCCCCGTCTAGCCGAGCGACATCACCTGGGGTGTCGGCTTCTCTCCCGGCACCACGCGCGAAAGCGCTCTCGCGCCCAACCCCCCTACCCCCGGGGTTGGGCGTTTCTCGTTGTTTTGTTCGCCTTGGGTTCAGTGGGCAGCCACGGAATTCGCCCGAAGTGCGGGTTGTGTATTTCTGCTGACGGACGATTTCGCTGTCGCGTCGGCCGAGCGTGAAAGCGTCGCGTCGATCTGGCGCAGCACTACGGCCATTCGCGACAATCGCCCGACGATTTTTTGGACAAAGCGATCCGCGAGATCGCGGTCCTCGGCAATCTGAGCGTGTAGTTCATCGCGTGTAATGCGCAAAGCGCGTACTTGGCCCCGGGCAACGACGGTCGAGCTATAAGTTGTCTCGACCAACATTGCGAACTCGCCAAGCAGAGAGCCTTCTGCAACTGGTGAGGTGCGCGAGGTAAGCTCCGGTCCGCTAACGCGTACGGTTTGGCCGGAAATGATTAAAACAGCGGCATCGCCTTCTGCGTTTTCCTCGATGATCATCGCGCCTGGATTGTAAATAACGCGCTCGGAACGCCGCGCGATTTCAGAGATTTGCAGCGGCGTCAGTCCTTGGAACAAACTGACGTGTGAGAGCTGTCTGAGAATGTGATCGGCCGAAATTTGTATTCTCCCATCGCGAAACTGGAGGTCACCAACGGTGCTGGTGACGCCATGTCCGCTCCACAAAGGAGCAGCCACGATTGGCTCACAGATTCGGATGATTCGCCACGAATGGTCTAGAGGCCCGCGATGGATTCACACGGGGATTGCCTTGCGGTCAGGGGACGAGCTTATACCCGCCAGTCTCTGTCACCAGGAGCTCGGCATTGGAGGGGTCTTTCTCGATTTTCTGGCGCAGCCGGTAGATGTGGGTCTCCAGAGTGTGTGTGGTAACGCCAGCGTTGTAACCCCATACCTTGTGCAGAAGCAGCTCGCGCGAAACAACTTTATCGCCTGAACGGTAGAGATACTTGAGGATCGAAGTTTCCTTTTCGGTGAGGCGGATTTTTGCGCCCTTCTCGTCGATCAAAAGCTTGGACGCAGGCTTGAACGTATATGGGCCAATGGCAAAAACCGCATCCTCGCTCTGCTCATGCTGGCGCAATTGTGCACGAATGCGCGCGAGCAGCACTGCGAATTTGAAAGGCTTTGTAATGTAATCATTTGCACCGGCATCAAGGCCGAGAATCTGATCGGCGTCCGACACATTGCCGGTCAGCATGACGATCGGTGTCTTGAATCCGGACTTTCGCAGCAACCGAACGGCCTCGCGGCCATCCATGTCGGGCAGAGAGACGTCGAACACGACGAGGTCGAAGTGATTGGATTTTGCCAGCTCCATGCCATTGGACGCCGTGCCGGCTGTCGCCACATCGAATTCATCGTGAAGGATGAGCTGGTCCTTCAGGGAATAACGGAGATCCTCGTCGTCATCAACGATGAGAACCCTGCGCGCTGTGCTCATGCTAAATCGCTCCGATGTAAATTCGGCCTCAGTGGCTCGCGCCCTGTAAGGCCGTTTCTTGGTGTTCTATTAGGGCAAGCGAATAGCACGGGTGCCGGGAACCTCCAATGAAGACACGTGCTAATGGTCTACAACTCATTGCGCGCGGCCGCTCTGCGCGGGCAACGGTCGGCACAATCTCATGTGGAAACCTGTGCTTTCCCTGCACGCTCGGCTGGTCGGGCCGCAGCGTTGACAAACGAGAGGGGGACGGTGCCACGCCGATCGGAGTCTTCATGCTCCGCGAAGTGCTTTATCGCGCCGATCGCTTGTCGCGGCCGCATTGCCGTCTGCCGTTGAGACCGCTGCGCATGTCCGATGGATGGTGCGACGATCCACCCGACCGCAACTATAACCGTCGCGTTCGCCACCCCTACCCGGCTGGTGCCGAGCGCCTGTGGCGCGACGACCATCTCTACGATGTGATTGTAGTGATGAGCCACAACGAATGCCCCCGTATTCGCGGGCGGGGCAGCGCCGTTTTCATGCACGTCGCCCGGTCTGAAATGACACCAACCGCAGGCTGCGTGGCGCTGCGCTTACCCCATTTGCTTCGTCTGCTTGAATATCTTTCACGGCGCAGCGTGCTTTGGATTACCACGTGAGAGCCGGGCCCTGAATGACGTCAAATTATCAGCGCGAAACGTGCCACAAAAAACGGCCCGGTCTGCCGAAGCATCCGGGCCGAGTTGAGCGTATCTAGAGAATGATCGTTCTTGATGGAATCGATCACCAAGCCCGGGAGGTCTCCAACAAGAACGTGAATCTTACTCTAGGGCACCTCGAAAAATAACCCATACTCCGATTTATGCGAGTCTGATGCCTGACAGATTGATTCGGGCGGGGCACGATGGCGCAGATTGGGTTTTTCGATTCCGACAGGCGGCTTGAGCTTCTGTCGAAGAAAGGTGATCG
>JAAERO010000426.1 GCA_024230315.1 Hyphomicrobium sp. | reverse complement strand
CACTCCATGCCGCCGTGCCACCGCCGAAACGTTCGCGAACGGCACGCACGCCTCAGCGACAATCTTCCGCTTCTCAGCCAAGCTCCAGTGCCGCCTCGTTTCAGCGACGACGTCAAACCGTCGATCAAAATCATCCCCAGGCATACCCACTACTCATTCTCCCAACGCGAAAACCACGCTTAAGAAGAACTACGTCTTAGTCATCCCGCAAGGCGGTCTTCACCGGATGCGTACGATCTAGATGATCGGCCTCGATTTGGAGACGGCGACTTCCATGTTTGCTGCAAGACCCGACCCACGGACGGAAATACGAAAGCCGCGTTTGGTGACGTTGCCGCTGAACTCTCCACCAAGATTGCAGACGAGTTCGTTCCACGTACCTGTAAGCTTGCCCTCAGAGTGGGTGATGATGCTCTTCACCTCGATTTTCCTACTTTTAGACGCGCACCGCACATTCTGTTTGAGTTGGGAACCGTCTTCAGACGTGAAGTAGGTTGCGCGACACTTCACGATCTCGACCTTCCCGCCTTGCAGCCCGAGCCGGCCGTGCCCGACCCATCGCCCGGGTAATTGTTTGAATGGCGCCGAGGGATCCGCTAGCACGGACCAACCCGTCAGCAGACAAAATGCGAGTGCAACGCGGTGAGAGAAAGTGTCTTCATCGCATTCATGCTCGGACGAGATTTGTTATGTGAAGGGATTTGGAGCTGGCGGAATTTGATATCGGCTAGAATTATTGACGAGAAAATTCCGAATTCCTAGTGAGCCAATGCCACACCGCCGACAATGTTCAGCTTTGCTGAGCAATAGCCGGGAAATCAAGAATGCCCAGCAGTTGAGCTGGGGGTGTCCATTGCTTCGGGTCCGCAGGGCGGCGGCCCCGTGCGCTCCAGCTCCTCGCATTCTGCGTCCGTAAACACCCGCGAGCGCGTCAGGAACCGCATTCCCTCGGGCGCTTCGAGGGAGAAGCCGGCGCCGCGGCCGGGAACAGCGTCGATGATAAGGTGGGTGTGCTTCCAGTATTCAAACTGCGGCCCGCCGATATAGAGGGGGCAGCCTGCAATTTCGCCGAGATAGACGTCGCGCTGGCCAATCTTGAACTCACCCCAAGTATAGCACATGGGCGCACTGCCATCGCAGCAGCCGCCGGACTGATGGAAAAGTAGATTACCGTGGACTGCACGGAGCTTGTCAATCAGCTCTGCCGCGGTCGGGGTAAGCGAAACTCTTGAAACAGCCATGGACTTCTCTGTTATGCGCTGGCATGTGGGAAGGCCGAGCCGCAGCCCGACCTTCCGCTCCACGGCACCAGAATTCTAGAAGAACCCTAGTGCGTTGGGGCTGTAGCTCACCAGGATATTCTTGGTCTGCTGGTAGTGATCGAGCATCATCTTGTGGTTTTCGCGGCCCACGCCCGACTGCTTGTAGCCTCCGAATGCCGCATGCGCAGGATAGAGATGGTAGCAGTTGGTCCACACGCGACCGGCCTGAATGCCGCGGCCCATGCGGTAGGCTGTATTGCCATCACGCGACCACACGCCCGCGCCAAGGCCATACAGCGTGTCGTTGGCCATGGAGAGCGCTTCATCCTCGGTCTTGAACTTCGCGACCGCCAAGACCGGTCCGAATATTTCCTCCTGGAAAATGCGCATCTTGTTGTGGCCTTCTAACACCGTCGGCTCGACGTAGTATCCGCCGTCGAGCCCGTTGCCGAGATTGGTTTTCTCGCCGCCGGTCAGGACCTTCGCACCCTCGCCCTGTCCGATGTCGATGTAGGACAGGATCTTTTCGAGCTGATCGGACGATGCTTGGGCACCAATCATGGTTTTGGGATCGAGCGGGTTGCCCTGCACGACTTTCTTCACGCGCTCCACGGCGCGCTCCATGAAGGCGTCGTAGATCGACTCTTGTACCAACGCCCGCGACGGACAGGTACACACCTCGCCCTGATTGAGGGCAAACATTGTGAAGCCTTCCAGGGCCTTGTCGAAGAAGGCGTCGTCTTCGTTGAGGACGTCGGCGAAGAAGACGTTCGGCGACTTGCCGCCCAGTTCGACCGTACTCGGGATGATATTTTCGGCCGCATACTGCATGATCAGCCGGCCCGTCGTCGTCTCGCCCGTAAACGCGATCTTCGCAATACGCGGATTGGAGGCGAGCGGTTTGCCGGCCTCGATGCCAAAACCATTGACGACATTGAGAACACCAGGGGGCAGAATATCGCCAACGAGGTCCATCAGTACCATGAGGCTCATGGGCGTCTGCTCGGCCGGCTTCATGACAACGCAATTGCCAGCAGCTATCGCCGGGGCAAGCTTCCAGGCCGCCATAAGGATCGGAAAATTCCACGGGATGATCTGGCCAACGACGCCGAGCGGCTCGTGGAAGTGATAAGCGATCGTCGTCTCGTCGATCTCGGAGATCGAACCTTCCTGCGCACGAATGCAGCTGGCAAAGTAGCGGAAGTGATCGATGGAGAGCGGTATATCGGCGGCCGTCGTTTCCCGGATCGGCTTGCCGTTGTCGATGGTTTCGACGGTAGCGATGTCGGTGAGATGCGCCTCCATGCGATCGGCAATCTTGAAGAGCACGGCGGCACGTTCGGCCGGCGAAGTCTTGCCCCATGTCGGAGCTGCGACGTGCGCCGCGTCGAGCGCAGTTTCGATATCCTCCGCGGTCGAGCGCGCGATTTCACAAACCACTTCGCCGCTGATGGGTGTCCGATTTTCGAAGTAGCTTCCTTGCGCCGGAGGCACCCAAGCGCCTCCGATAAAATTGTCATAACGGCTGCGGATCTTGATGCGCCCGCCGACGCGTTCCAACGCCGATGAGGGCGTTTCGGTGTTAACGATGAGCTGCATGTCAGTTCCTTCTCCGCCTCCCTTTTTGGAGGACCTTTCGATTAATTCTTGATTGCCAAACTACTCCGTTACGTTGGTCCAACATAGGTACAGTCATATTGTAAATTAGTGCAAGCAAGCACCAACAATTCTGATTTATAGCACGTGCATTGTGTGTGCCTAGCGTGTAGTGGCCGATGGTTTTACTCAGCATTCGGACTTGGCAGTTTGCCCGCTCGCGCCCTATACAGTGGCCTCTGGCAGCGTCTGCCGCTGGCACGGCCTCTCGGCGGTCACAACACTATCTGTAACCCGCATTCCCCAAGTAGACGCCGGATTTCTGCTGCGCTACTGGCGTAATTCCGTTACGATTCAGTCGTTTGGGGCTATGATTTGGGGGCAGTCTTGTCACACCTTGCGGGTGAAAGCGAATACAGGGCACCTCGAAAAATAACCCATACTCCGATTTATGCGAGTCTGATGCCTGACAGATTGGTTCGGGCGGGGCACGATGGCGTGACCGGCCCCCACGGAGTAGTCCAGGCGGCATGTTAGTTCATGGCGGCTTCATCGGCTAGATGCTGCGTTGGCGCCGGAGCAAGCCGAGGCTGCGAAGGTGGCCACGCAGCAAGTGCTGGAATGAAGACCTCGGGTGCT
>JAAERO010000425.1 GCA_024230315.1 Hyphomicrobium sp. | reverse complement strand
CAGTATCGGCTTCGAGCGGGCGGCGGCAAAGATCGGGCTGCAGAATCTCGTCTATAACATGCGCCGTATGGTGGGCCTGGAACGAATGGCGGCTACCTGACGCCACAATTGCGTCCAAGGCGTTGCAAGACGGCCTGAGGGTAACGCAAAGGCCGCCGCGAAGGCGGCAGACCAGCATCGCAACCGCGCCTGACGCCGCGCCGCCGGCACCCACAAAGCCAAAAGCTCCATTGTTCGAGGTGCCCGTAAATGAGTCTCTACACTTTTGACTTAGGGTCTATGACCCTAGAGCAAAATTCACTCATCTGTTGGAGACCTCCCGGGCTTGACGAGTGATTCCATCAAGAACGATCTTGCTCTAGGCGCGCGGCCCCCCAATTCTGTCTGATCTCGATTACGACACTGGCGATCGGGTGGGCTTTGGCCTCGCGTGACACGGCGTCCCGAATGCGTATAGTGCGCCGCCGAACCACCAAAGCTCAGACACACCCATGCCAACGAACGTCGCCGTCAAATCAGCCGGGCGTCACGCCGGCCCAAACGGGGTCGTTCTGCACCCTGAGAAGTCCTTTCAGGACCTCATCCTGACGCTACAGACGTTCTGGGCCGATCAAGGCTGCGTCATCCTCCAGCCCTATGACATGGAGGTGGGGGCGGGTACCTTTCACCCGGCGACTGCCTTGCGCGCGCTGGGGCCCAAGCCTTGGAATGCAGCCTACGTACAACCGTCGCGCCGTCCCACGGATGGCCGCTATGGCGAGAACCCCAATCGCCTGCAGCATTACTACCAGCTCCAAGTGATCATGAAGCCGACACCGGCTGACATCCAGGATCTCTACCTGGAAAGCCTGCGCCGCATCGGCCTCTCGCCTGAAACGCACGACATTCGCTTCGTCGAGGATGATTGGGAGAGCCCGACACTGGGCGCTTGGGGGCTTGGCTGGGAAGTGTGGTGCGACGGCATGGAAGTGTCGCAGTTCACCTACTTCCAACAGGTCGGTGGGTTTGATTGCGACGTTGTTTCTGCCGAGATCACATACGGACTAGAGCGGCTCGCCATGTACGTTCAGGGCGTCGACCGCGTCTACGACTTGAGCTTCAACGGTCGCAGCGATGCGCGCCGTCTTTCCTACGGCGATATCTTTTTGCAAGCCGAGCAGGAATATTCGCGCTTCAACTTCGAATACGCTGATACCGAGCTACTGCAACAACACTTCAAGGATGCCGAGAAGGAGTGCCAAGCGCTGCTTAAGCAGGGTGAGAGTGACACCTGCCACGAAATGGCGCTTCCAGCCTACGACCAATGCATCAAAGCCTCGCACGTGTTCAATTTATTGGATGCGCGCGGCGTCATCTCGGTGACGGAGCGTCAAAGCTACATCCTGCGCGTGCGCGAGATGGCCAAGGCCTGCTGCGCGGCGTGGCTCAAAACCGAGGGAGGAGGCGCATAATGTCGCCGTCGATCATTGGCGCGCTGATTGCGGGCATCCCTGCGGTCATTATCGCGTACCTTGCACTATGGCGCCGGGGAGCGCCGGTGTTTTGGTTCGCGATGGCACTGATCATTGTTGGTCTTGGCTACCTCGCTGCGACAGGTGCTACGGTCGACATCGCAAACTTTTTCTTGGGTCAGTCGCTGGCCTCACAGTCCGCCGGCATGCCGGCATAGCGGTCACAAACGATGCCTGAGCTGCTGCTTGAACTATTTTCGGAAGAGATCCCTGCCTGCCTGCAAGCGCGTGCGGCCGACGACTTGCGCCGCCTCGTTAGCGATGGCTTGAAAGCGCGCGGGCTTGAGGTCGGCGAGGCTGAATCCTTTGCCACGCCGCAACGGTTGGCGCTCGTCATCGACGATGTTCCCGCGAAATCACCAGCCGTGTCGGAGGAGCGCAAAGGCCCGCGCGTCGGCGCGCCTGAAGCTGCCGTGAAGGGCTTCTTGAAGGCGGCCGGACTTGCGGCGCTGTCTGAAGCTGACGTGGTCAAGGACGAAAAGAAGGGCGACTACTACGTCGCGCGCACCAAGAAGCCGGGCAGCAAGGCGGCTGAAATCATTGCTGAGGTTGTCACCGAGACGGTTGGGCAGTTCCCCTGGCCGAAGTCCATGCGCTTCAACCGGCCCCTGGACAATGGCTCCGAGCTGCGCTGGATCCGCCCGCTGCATTCGATCGTCTGCCTCCTTGGCGGCAAGGTCGTGCCCTTTGAGATTGCCGGGATCAAATCCGGAAAGACGACGAGCGGCCACCGCTTCCTTGGCAACGAGCGCTTCGCCGTGAAAGACTTTGTCGACTACGAAAAGCAGCTCAAAAAGCACAAAGTGATCCTCGATACCGCCCGCCGCGCGGAGATCATCGCCGATGAAGCGCGCGCGCTCGCAAAAAACGCTAAGCTTGCCCTTGTAGAAGACGAGGCCTTGCTGGCCGAGAACGCTGGGCTTACGGAGTGGCCCGTGGTTCTCATGGGAGCGTTCGACAAATCATTCCTGAAAGTGCCGGCCGAGTGCCTCATCACGTCGATGAAGACCCACCAGAAGTGCTTCTCGCTGCGTGAGCCGCGCTCCAAGAAACTCGCAAACAAGTTCCTGCTCGTGTCCAATCTGAAGACAAAGGATGGAGGCAAGAAGATCGTTGCGGGCAACGAGAAGGTGATTGCCGCGCGACTGGATGATGCCAAGTTCTTCTGGGAGCAGGATCTGAAGCACCCGCTGGACGAAATGGCGAACGCGCTTGATCGCATCACGTTCCACGAGAAGCTTGGGTCCCAGAAGCAGCGCGTGGAACGCATCGCGGATCTGGCCTTCCAGATTGGAGGATCAGTCGATGCTGATAAAGAGTATGCTCGTCGCGCCGCGCAATTGTGCAAGGCCGATCTCGTCTCGGGCATGGTCGGCGAGTTCCCCGAGTTGCAGGGCTTGATGGGTCGCTACTATGCGGAAGCCGCAGGCACCAAACCAGATATCGCGCGCGCCATAGAGCTGCACTACAAGCCAAAAGGCCCGACCGACACAGTGCCGAAAGAAGATGAGGGCGACGCGGTTGCGATCGCGGTTGCGCTTGCAGACAAGCTCGACACGCTCGTTGGCTTCTGGGCCATTGGTGAGAAGCCAACGGGCTCGGGCGATCCCTATCAGCTTCGGCGGGCGGCGCTGGGTGTTATCAGGCTTGTGTTGGAAAATGATCTTAGGCTCCAGATTGGAAGCATCACCACAGCTGGCTTTGAGCAGATCAGAGTTCCTGATGTTCCGAAATCAGCTCAGGAAAGCACAACATACAAACTAACCGGACAATCGACTGAATTGCGCGTCATGCGGGATTTTGGAGATGAAGGCCGACAGATCGACGATCGCGCGATCGACCTCCTCGCCTTCTTCGCCGACCGGCTCAAAGTCCACCTGCGCGAGAAGGGTGCGCGTCACGATCTCATCGACGCGGTGTTCTCTCTCGGCGGTCAGGACGACCTCGCCCTCATCGTCAAGCGCGTCGACGCACTCGGTGAATTCCTGCAAACTGACGACGGCGCCAACCTGCTCACTGGCGTCAAGCGCGCGCAAAACATCCTTTCGATTGAAGAGAAAAAGGACAAGGTGAGCTACGCCGGCACCTACGAGGTTGCCCTTCTCAAGGATAAGGAAGAGCTGGCACTTGCCGCGGCTATTGAAAGCGTGAGGCAGGACACCGAGGCTGCGATCGAAGTAGAAAATTTTGCCGGTGCCATGCGCGCGCTTGCCGAGCTTCGCGCACCCGTCGATGCGTTCTTCGATCACGTCACGGTCAATGTCGATGATTCCAAGCTGCGCGAGAACCGCCTGCGCATGCTTTCGGAAATCCGCGCCGCCACCCTCACCGTCGCTGACTTCACCAAGATCTCTGGCTAAGCGCTGCTATTTCTCTAAGACCGCTGGCCAGTTGGCATCGCCCTTCTTCACGTTGTCGGGGATGTCCTTGGCCCACGTGGCGCGCACGTTCTTATTGTAGTTGAGGTAGAGCTTGCCGTCGTGAACTGTCCACGCTTGCGGGTCGCCCTAGGCGGTAGAGCCCTTGGACACGGCGTACGCGCAATAGCCACCATATTGCGGCGCGTACTTTGCCGGGTCGGCCTGGAATGCATCTCGGTTCGCCGCGCTCGCAAAACGCCATGTAGCGCCGTCGTAATTTGTTGTCAGATCCTTGTTGCCCTTTATGGGTTTTCCGTCGGTGAAAAAGGTAACCGGGTCATAGCCGCCGACCGCCACGCCCTTGACGATGCCAGTGTAGACGGGAGGCGCGGTTGCCGTGGCTGACGTAACGTACAACAACGCGACCGCCGCAAGTACGACGCCGAAACCAGAGGCGACAGCACCGAGGATCGTTCGGTTACGAGGCATGGATCTTCCTCCTTAAGGGTTGCCTGAGGGTACGCGGCGCCAAACGGAGATGTTACGATGCCCGCCGGGGCACGCGGATAATGACTAGAGGGCACCTCGAAAAATAACCCATACTCCGATTTATGCGAGTCTGATGCCTGACAGATTGATTCGGGCGGGGCACGATGGCGCAGATTGGGTTTTTCGATTCCGACAGGCGGCTTGAGCTTCTGTCGAAGAAAGGTG
>JAAERO010000424.1 GCA_024230315.1 Hyphomicrobium sp. | reverse complement strand
TGCCCTGCGAATGTAAAACGTCAATCTGACGCAGCTTGGAAACAATCTCTTCAGGCTTGTGGTGCTTCTTTGGCATAATCAGTCCTCCTCAGGGCTAAAACCCATACTTCGAGTCGGACCACTTCACTGGGGGTGGATCAGAACCGCCCCGGGTTTGTCGGAGAGCTCCAGCTCTTGAGAGATTGGAGCCATGACGAATCAGAAGATTTCGCCAAAGTATTCGTCGGAGGTGCGTGAGCGCGCCGTGCGGATGGTGTTGGAGCACGGTTGTGAGCATCGATCCCAATGGTCCGCGATCACATCGATCGCTTATGCGTGTTTATGCGTTGCTTTGTGAACCAAACAGATGCAGCGTTAGAGTGCGGCCGCAAAAGCGTGAGGCGTGTCTTCGCTCAGACAACCCGCGCGTTTTACTCTTGTTGGGGTGCGCGGCGTAAACGTTAGCCTGCCCGACCTCATGCCGCTGTCGGTTATAGGCATGCGGCCGTATGGGAAAACGAAAGTTAAGATCGCCTCTGATCAGGAGCTGGAATGCGAGCGATGCAAATACACATCGCTGCTTTACTTGCTCTGTTTGCCATTACGGCGAGTGTGTTTTTGGTGCCGCAGTTGCGGATTGCCCAACCGGCAATTTCTAAGACCGATACGCTGACAGCGCCACCACCTGTGGTGTCCGTCGCCGAGGTGGCAACCGCAGAGTTTAGGGAAACCGCCGTTGTTTCGGGCTCTCTGATCCCGCGCGACGAGATCCTCGTCACGCCGGAAATCGAAGGTTTTCGCGTGCTCGACCTCAAGGTTGACGTGAGCGACCATGTCAAAAAGGGCGATGTGCTTGCGATACTTGTCAGCGACTCCCTAGACGCGCAAATTGCACAAAACGATGCGTCGTTGGCACGCGCAGAGGCCGCCATTTCTCGGGCCAGAAGCCAGATCGTTGAAGCAAGTGCACGGCTTGTGGAGGCAGCGGCTTCGTTTGAGCGCGCCAAGCCGCTACAGAAATCTGGCTACCTCTCCAAGAGCATCTTTGACCAGCGGAAGGCTGCCGCAACAAGTACGCAAGCTCAGCTCGAAGAAGCCCGCGATGGATTAAAGCTTGCCGAAGCTGAAAAGGAGCAAGTTGAGGCACAGCGGCGCGAACTCCAATGGCGTCTGTCCAATACAAAAGTCACTGCTCCCGAAGATGGGATCATAAGCCGGCGCGATGCGCGCATCGGTGCCGTCGCATCGGCTTCCGCCAAACCGATGTTTCACATCATTGCGCGCGGAGAAGTTGAGCTCGACGCAGAGGTCATTGAAACCGAGCTTGCAAGAATTAGCGTGGGGCAGAAGGCGCGCGTCCACATCCCCGGCGTTGGTGAGGTCATCGGCACAGTCCGGCTCATTTCGCCGGAAGTCAATCAGCACACGCGGCTGGGTCGCGTGCGCATATTTCTGGGTGACGGTCCCCAACTTAAAATCGGCAGGTTTGCGCGCGGCGTGATCGACACAGCGCATGGATGGGGTCTCGCCGTGCCGGCAGCGGCGGTCGGGTCTGATAGCAGAGGCGCGTTTGTTCAGGTTGTGCGCGACGGTCGCGTGGAACGGCGTGATATCGAAATAGGACTGGTCGCCGACGGGCGGGTTCAAGTGCGCAAAGGTCTGGAACTTGGCGATGTCGTTGTCGCCAGAGCGGGAACATTCTTGCGCGAGGGCGATGCGGTGCGCGCCGATTATCCCAACGCCAAAATCAGCAAACCGGACTAATGCACCTTAACATATCCGCGTGGGCCATTCGTCGACCCGTTCCTTCGATCCTGCTGTTTGTGGTGCTGATGGTTCTCGGCATCATGAGCTTCGCCAAGCTGCCGGTCACCCGCTTCCCCAACATTGATGTCCCGATAGTCTGGGTGACGATCACGCAGTCGGGTGCGGCACCGGCCGAGCTTGAGACGCAGGTGACCCGTGAGGTCGAAGACGCGGTCGCCAACATTACCGGCGTCAAGCGTATCGTCTCAACGCTCACAGATGGTCTGTCTAGAACCACGATTACGTTTCATCTCGAAATTGATCAGGACCGGGCTCTTAACGACGTCAAAGACGCGATCGACGAAATCCGTGCCAACCTGCCGCGCACGATCAACGAACCGATCGTCAAGGGTCGAGACATCGTCCGCGGATCAATTGCCACCTATGCCGTGACATCGTCGGGCAAGACCTTGGAGCAGCTCTCCTGGCACGTTGATGACGTGATGAAACGCAACCTGCAAGGCCTCAAAGGCGTCGGCAGTGTCGCGCGCTATGGCGGCGTCAATCGCGAGATTCGCATCTTGCTTGATCCAAACCGGCTGCTAGCCTTTGGTATCACGGTTGCCGACGTCAACAACCAGGTAAGAGAGACCAACGTCGATTTGGGTAGCGGTCGCAGCGAGGTCAGCGGTCAGGAGCAGGCCATTCGCGTCCTTGCCAGTGCGCGCCGTGTGGAGGATCTGGCGGAAACCAAGATCGTGATCCCTGGCGGGCGCCAGGTGAGGCTCAAAGATCTTGGCCGCGTCATCGATGATGCCAGCGAGCAGCGGACATTTGCCCGTCTTAATGGCGAGCCTGTTGTAACTCTTTCGATCTCCCGATCAAGGAATGCCAGCGAGCTGTCCGTTGCGGATGTCGTGGACACGGCCCTCGACGAGCTGCGCGTGCAATACCCGGACGTCCACCTCACCAAAATTGATGATACTGTGTCCTATACGCTCGGCAATTATCACGCCGCGATGGAGACATTAATCGAGGGTGCGGTACTCGCCGTTCTCGTGGTGCTGCTCTTTCTGCGAAACCTCCGCGCAACTCTCATTGCCGCCGTTGCATTGCCCCTATCAGCGATCCCGACATTCTGGGCAATGTCGCTCATGGGTTTTTCGCTCAATAGTATCTCACTTCTGGGCATCACGCTCGTGACGGGCATTATGGTCGACGACGCCATTGTGGAGATTGAGAACATCGTCCGCCACATGCGCCAGGGCAAATCGGCCTATCGCGCATCGCTGGAGGCCGCCGACGAGATTGGCTTGGCCGTCATTGCGATCTCGCTGACCATCATTGCTATCTTCGTACCCGTCTCCTTCATGGGTGGCATCGCTGGACAGTGGTTTAAGCAATTTGGTTTAACGGTCGCAGCTGCGGTGTTCTTCTCGCTTCTCGTCGCGCGCCTCCTCACACCGGTGATGACCGCCTACCTCTTGCGGCCGATCCCTCAAAAGAAGGAAGGCGAAGGGCTGTTGACGCGAGCCTATACCGGCTTTCTGCAAGCAACGCTCAAAGTACGCTATTTGACTTTGCTAGCGGGTGTGGCGCTCTTCTCCGTGTCGATCTACGCCACCTCTTTGCTGCCCACTGGCTTCATACCTGATGAGGATACCTCGCGCGTCATCGTCTCTGTTGAGCTGCCGCCAGGGACACCCCTAGAGGATACACGTGCCACCACAGATCACATGGCCGATACTTTGCGAACAATCCCTGAAGTCGAACGGGTGTTCACGCGTGGCGGGCTCACCCCGATGGGAGAAGTGGGAACAGGCAAAGCAGGGCTTTGGGTGCATCTCGTGCCCAAAACGGAACGGGGCCTGACGCAGAAACAGTTGCAGGGCATTATCTCAAAAAAACTCGCCGACGTCCCGGATATACGCGCCATATACCTCGATGACAGCGGCGACCGCGAGTTGTCATTCTCCATACTGTCACAAGACGGGAGCACGCTTAACGAAGCGCTTAACAAGCTGGAAAGCGCCCTGCGTCAGGTCCCAGTTTTTAATAACGTGACAAGCGACGTGTCGATCAATCGCCCTGAACTGCGCATTATCCCAAAGCTTGATGTTGCGGCGCGACTTGGCGTTTCGCCCAATAAGATCGCCGAGACAATTCGTATCGCAACACTTGGCGACATCGACGCCAATCTGGCCAAGTTCAACGCTGGAGATCTCCTGGTGCCCATTCGCGTTCAGGTCGAGGAAGACGCACGCGCCGACCTTCAGCGATTGAAAAACCTGCGCGTCACCGCCGCCAATGGCCAGGTACTCCCGCTCGCAGCGGTCGCTGATATACGTTTTGGACGTGGGCCGAGTACGATCAAACGCTACGACCGCGCGCGGCGAGCCATCATCGGTGTCAATTTGGACCCCGATTTTGCCTTCAGCAGTGCCCGCAAGATATTCGTCGAGGTATTTGAGGAGTTAGGCCTGCCGCAGGGCGTTCGTTTGCAATCAACAGGGCGCGCAGAGAGGCAAGATGAAGTTACCGATGGTTTTGAGATGGCAATGGTCACGGGGCTCATGCTCGTGTTTGGCGTACTCGTCTTACTGTTTGGTAGCGTGACCCAACCGGTAACCATCTTGCTGTCGCTGCCGTTGTCATTCGGTGGCGTGGTGCTCGCGCTGTGGCTGACCAATAACCCCATCAGCTTGCCCGTCTACATTGGCATATTGATGCTTATGGGCATTGTGACAAAGAATGCGATCATGCTTGTCGACTTCGCAGTGGAGGCGGTGGCCAAGGGCGTCGATCGCATCGAGGCCGTGATTGAGGCCGGACGCAAGCGTGCGCGGCCTATCATCATGACAACATTGGCCATGGTCGCAGGCATGTTCCCAAGTGCGCTTGCCTTTGGTGAAGGCGGAGAGTTCCGCTCGCCAATGGCGATCGCGGTGATCGGCGGGCTGATCGTCTCGACCGTCTTGTCACTCATCTTCGTGCCGGCGTTCTTTACGGTGATGGATGATGTCGGCAAGCTGCTAGCGCGCATCTTTTGGCGATTTATTGGACCGACCAATGAGCCCGATGCAATAGAGGTGACAGCAACCAGTAAGGTCGCAAAGCCGGCCGGCACGAAGCAACACGCACACACCACTCCACCTGTCATTGCCGCAAAATAGCTTTCACATGTGCTTCAAGAACAAAAGATCGTTGACACTACAAATGAAAGCACGTCCTGAAGCGGTTAGGATGGCATAACATTTGCCTTATTTGATATGAGCCGATCATAATAATCAATCGTACTTCTCAATCCCTCGCGCAGTGCAATTGACGGCGACCAACCGAGATGTTCCTTCGCAACTGTAACGTCCGGCTTGCGTTGATGAGGGTCATCCTGGGGTAGCGGTAGATGTATTATTTTTGATTGCGACCCCGTCAACTCTATAACAAGTTCTGCAAGTTGTCCTATCGTGAACTCGCCGGGATTTCCGAGGTTAATTGGTCCAGTCAAGTTCGGAGGGCTGTTCATGAACCTGATAAATCCCTCAATGAGATCATCAACGTAGCAAAAGGATCGGGTTTGCTTCCCATCACCGTAAATCGTAATGGGTTCCCCCTTCAAAGCCTGGACGATGAAGTTCGATACAACGCGCCCATCATTCAGATGCATGCGCGAACCATAGGTATTGAAAATGCGAGCTACTTTGATCTGGATATTGTGCTGACGATGGTAATCGAAAAATAGTGTTTCGGCGCATCGCTTGCCCTCGTCATAGCAGGAGCGAGGACCAATGGGGTTCACATGGCCCCAGTAGTCCTCGGTCTGAGGGTGGATTTTCGGACTGCCATAAACTTCTGATGTCGATGCTTGGAAGACTGGGCACTTCAAGCGCTTGGCCAGCCCGAGCATATTAATCGCACCGGCCACGCTCGTTTTTGTGGTCTGCACGGGGTCACACTGATAGTGGATCGGCGCGGCCGGGCAAGCCAGATTATAGATTGCGTCGACTTCGACATAAAGCGGGAATGTGATGTCATGGCGCAGCAGCTCGAATCGCGGATGCCCAATCAAATGATCAATATTCTGCTTCGCTCCGGTAAAGAAATTGTCGAGGCAAATCACTTCATGGTCGTCTGCAAGGAGGCGGTCACATAAATGAGATCCGATGAAGCCAGCACCTCCTGTGACAAGAATAGACTTGCGCGCTCGGTAACCCGATCGGGTCAAGTTCATTGGTCAATTTCCTTGTTATATCAGTGTCTCTAGTGCAGTCGCCGCCGCAGTCGGGCCACCTGCCGCGGTGAATGACCTTTGGATGCGAGCGGCACCGTTGCGGTAGGCTCTTTTGTTCAAGACAGAATCGATTGCCTCCCCTATCTGCCTTGGTCCCGCACGGCCGAACTTGATACGTACCCCGGCGCTGGCCCGGACAACCAGGTCGGCAACCAAGGGCTGATCATCGCGAATGGGCGCAACGACTAAAGGTAGGCCGTGAGCAAGTGACTCGCAGACCGACCCGTTTCCTGCGTGACAGACGACCGCGTTCAGAAACGGCAACAGCGCGAGCTGCGGAACTCGATCGCGCACGAGAACGTTGGCCGGGGCATCTTTGATCAGTCCATCTGGTGCCACCACGATGCCCTGGAGCTCGCGTGCGGCAAGGGCTTCGACTGCTGCAGGCAGAAAGCTGCCGCCGGCAGCGCTGGAGACAGTTCCCAACGAAACTAGCACTGTTGGGTTGGAGGAATCGATCCAGTCAAAGGGAAAATCCGATGCCTCTGGCCGTCCTGAGGCAGAGGGTCCAACAAAAGCGTAATGGTCTGGATACCGCCGCGTTGGATCAATGAAATAGGCCGTACTGAAGATCACTACTAGTTGACTCGATAGGCGCGGATCACCGTTATTCGTCAGACCGGCTTCATTCTCGAGGCCACTCAAAATGTTATGCTCCCAGCGCGCGACAGCCGGCAGTGTCTCAAAGCGGTTGACGAATTGCTCGAGTGTCACGGATGACGTTGCCCATGGCAGACCTCGCTGCCGAGCAGCGAAGCCGCCAGCCAGCGTCAGTTGGTCTACGAACAGCGCATTGGGACGGAACTCGTCGATGACGCGTCCCATCCGCGGGGTCATTACTTTGGCCATCGGTACGATCACCTCGTTCATCAGAAACCGGTAAGCGGCATACCCGCGCAGCGGTACCGGCCTCCCTGCCATGACCGGGTCAGGAGGGTCTATTCGCGCTCCCAACTCGATGGCTGCCACGCCCTCGGGCAACATGTTTCCCACGCCGTCAACCCCCACCCAGGCAACGTCGTGGCCGCGTTTGGTCAGCTGGAGCCCGACAGGCAATGTGGGATTGATGTGACCGTATAAGGGCGGGACAACAAACAAGAAGCGGCTCATGCAGGTTCCCCGAATTAGGATTTCACCAAGGTCGATTGATCAGCCAGCCGGTCTCGAATCAATTCCTCAACCTCGCTCGAGCGGTCGACCATGATGGAATGGCCGGCTCCTTCGATGACGTGGAGGTCGAATTTCGCTACGTAGCGCTCCAAGATACGAATATGGTCGATGACGGGAGTAGAGGATCCGTAGATGGCCAAGGCTGGACAGCTGATTGCCTTAAGGTCAGCAGTCGCAAATGGCGTCAGGTTCGAGATATCGGAAAGCAGAGAAGTCTTTCTAATGAGGCGCCCCCATTGACGTTTCTGGCGTGCGAGCTTCCTGTGCACGGCAACCCCATCTCGTTTGTAGCCGGGGACAGCGTTGCCGGTTTGCAGCCAAGCCGCCAGCTCTCTTGCGAGATGATCTCCTAACCCCTCTGTCGACAATAAACTCTCTATCAACACCAGGCTTGCTACGTGGGTAGGATAGTCGCGCGCGAACGCCAGCGCCGTGATGCCGCCAAAGCTGTTGGAGACCAGATGGATCGGCTCGTCGAGGCCCCAACTGTCCAAGAGGCCACGGAGATCTGCGACATAGTCACTTTCGCCGTAGCCTGATGTCGGCATTTCGGTCAGTCCGTGGCCGCGCTGGTCGTATAGATATACATCGGCAACCTGTGCAAGCCCGTTCGCGATGGTGCAGTAGTAAGCGGCCAAGTTCGCGGTTAGGCCGTGCACCATGACCACGGCGGGCCGAGCTCGATCCGACTCGGTCTTCAGAACTTGCGTGTGGAAGTTCAGCCCGTTCACCGTGACGAACGCCACATCAGCCTCCCTTCGCCTCGAGTGAAGCGACGATGAAGTCCACGACTTCACCGACGGATATGCCAATGATGTCGTCCAGTTCCTTCTCTCCAAGCCATGCGATAAAATTGACTTGGTCGCCATAGCGCTTGACGAGCATCTCGGCGAACGTGACGAACTCGATACTCTCGATCTCGAGATCAAGATCAAACCTCGTGTCGTCGTCGATCTCGATGCCCTCGAGGTAGTCCTCTCCGACAATCACCGTCAGCATCTCAACGACCGACTCACGGGCAGACGTCGCTACGTCTGATAATTCGTCACTTCTGGGTTTTTGTCCAAGCAACTACGTAACCTTTCTTTGCGTCCACGTTTTGGAACTTCGATTCATATCTCGTTGGTTCGATGGTTTCCGTTAGAACCCATCGATCGCCCACTCTGAGCATGAATCCGGCCACCTCGACGATCTCGAAATCGCGCGGTCTACCTCCCAACCCTCGCCCGGTCGACTTGGCCACGGCTTCCTTCGCTGCCCAGAGGCGAGTGAGCCATACATCGCGTGAATCGTCGAACGGATTCCGCAGCCCGCGTTCGTGGGGCGTCAAGGCAAACTTCTCAAAGCGCTGCGTCCTCGACTCGATTAGCTCTACATCGATTCCGACGTCTACTGCTTCGCCAACAATCGCCACTCCAACACCAGCCCGGTGCGCTATCGAAACTCGCAAGTCCGCATTGAATGGCCCATCCACACGTGGCTGTCCCCCCGGCGCATTCCTGATTCTGATCTGAGCGGGGTAAAGTCCGCCGGCGCCGCGGTCCCAGAGCCAGTAACGCACCGCATCTTTTGCAGCCATACGACCTAGCAGCCACGATCGCTGCGCGTTGGGGGTTCTGCGCTCGAAATCGCCGCGAGCGGGTGTATCCAGGTATCGGCGCGAAAAGTAGTCCCGCGATAACGAGTTCGCCCATCTATCGACGCAGACGGCAACCTCGTTACCAAGGCGTTTGGACACTCCGCTCCGATCCCCCGTGCGGTGTGTAGCCAACATGAGTCTGTCGGCGGGGAAAGAGAGTTCCTGCCACTTGTGGATCCGGCACCATGGATGCCCGCCGGCAAGCAAAACTGCGTCTGCCTGGTATGTGTTATCGTCGACCCGACCAGAGAAGACCCTGCACTCCACCTGTGTGCCGACTGCCGGGCACCGGCCAAAGAACTCGATACGGCCACAGTGTATCGGAAAACCGACCGTGCCACCGTCTGCTGTCTCGGAGGCTGCGATACGCCAAAGACTGAATATCTGAGCAAAATTGTCGAGCAACGCGGCCTGACCGGCCGGCTGTTCGATCCAACCAATGCACCCAGCGGAGCCAACCGTACTGAAGTCCCTGACACCCTGATATGCTGGGCCGTGGAAGAGAAATTTATCCTCGTACGCACGATCCGCTCTCACCGGCACGGGACGCGGGATCCCATAGTCGGGCGATTTTTCCGGCTTCGGAAGCGGATAATTTTCGGCCAGCTCGACCGTCGCCTGTGCGTAGCCGACCAAACGGACTCGTACCTGCCGCCTGCCAGCCTCCATATCAGGTTTGAGACGTTTGGCCTGCACCCGGATCTTGGCCGGCGGTTCGACGGGCAGCCATTGCAGAATACGAAAGTCCCGTACCGCCACAGGAACAAGACCCTCTTCTAACTCAGATGCAATTTCGGCGATGCGCTCGATCAAGCCGGCTGCCGGAACCACCGGAAACCTGTCTTCCGGGTGCGGCCAGTCCTTTGCTTGCTGGAACAGCGCGTGGTCCGACCACGTCGGTTCGACGTCCAGTGAAAACTCCTGGACGCGGTCGATGCTCGCGAGCTGCTGCGACCGGCCGTCGAAGTTCGGTTTGGCGTCGTGAACGGCCAATGAGGAGTCAGTACTATGCGCGCTGCCGAACACAGCGACTAGGTCGCGATGCGCGTTGTCAATATCCGTCCGCACTTGCTGCAGAACTGTACCAAGGTCGGGCACCAGTTCCTCCGTCTCGGTTCCCGAGGCTAATAGTGCTGGCATCGGAGACATGCGGGTTGTTGAATTCGGGCCTCGCATCAACGAAGCCCCGAGTTTCAGCCTTGTTCGGCCGTTGGTACTCACGTCGGGTCGCGCGCGTTTCCCAAGCGTGCCGAGAAGCATGTCGAAGCGCACCTCGACGCCTTCGACCCACGTTGCAGCCGCGACGCGAACCAGCTGCGAGATACCGTCGCTCTTGGTTGTATTTGCCGATATCGCAAGATGGGGCTCGTCATGCAGGGTGTCGTCAACAAAGCCCGTCAAACTTCCCTGACCAACTTGGACGAATACACGAGCACCTTCTTCGAACAATACCTTTGTGAGTTGGCGGAAACGTACTGGCTCCACGAGTTGTTGAACCACAAGCTCCCGGATTCGATCCGGGTCATCAGGGAACGGTGAAAGGGTCGCCGAAGACCACAGGGGAATCTGCGGAGCGCCTATTGGGAAGTGCTGGAGCCAGGCGACTTCCTTGCGCCTGCCGGAATTTTCGGCACCACAATCGAGGTGCTTTGCAAACATCGGTGTGTGATAGCCGGTGCGAAACGGAATCTCCTGCGAAAAAACGCCGGCTGAGGTTGCTCGTGCCGCGACCGTCTCGATGCCTTCCCTTGGGCCGCAGACCATAGATTGGTGCGTGCAGTTGTCATGAGAGATCACCACATCGGCAACGTTGGAGATCAGATTCGCCGCCCTGTCCACACCGCAACCGAGCACAAGATATATGAGATGGCTCAGACCGATGCTTTCGGGCCGGACCTCGCACCACATTCGAGCGTCATCGGGGATGATCCCAGCTGCTATCGCTCCAATCCACTCGCCGACGCTGTGTCCCGCGATTAGATCTGGTCTGATACCGAGCTCCCTCAAAATGGAATTCAAAAGTCTTTCTACAGACAAAATTCGCAGAAACTGAGTCTCTAGTTCAGGTCGGCCTTCAGGGATCCGAATTTGCTCGAGTCCGAACCATTCCCCGACGCCTTCCATTTTCGGTGCAAAGTTTGGCTCAAAGCCAGGAAACAGAAATACAACTTTCCCGCCTTGGCTCACCAGGCCCTTGGGTTCAAACCACACGTCGTTGTGCCCACGCCAGGGACGGCCTCGTTTAAGCACCTTTGCAGCGAGCTCTAGCCGGCGTTTGTTCGGTGCCAATATTGCCAACCGGGCGGCCCCTGCCGGAAAACGTGTCTCCGGCATCGCGGTTGCGCCACGAGAAACCCAGTCCCGGAGTTGGGTTGCAACATCGGAGGCGTCCTCTCCACTGAGTCGGAGGAGTGCCGGCAGGGTCGACGGGTGCTCAGCCACAGTCTGTCAGCTCCTCAGGCTCAATGCTTCGCCCAAGCCCCTGCGATGAAGCAGCGCCTTCCGGTGACGACTTGATCCGCCGTTTTGTTCCACCGCTCTCTACACCCGTGGTAGGTCGGGCCGCACCTACACGAGCTTCAATCCAGTCCACGATTCCACTGATCTGCTTGATGGCGACGAGCTCCTCGACCAAGGACCCATCGACGCCAGCTGCACCCATCTCATCCAAACCGAGCCGTTCGACAAGCTCGCCAACTATCTCCAACC
>JAAERO010000423.1 GCA_024230315.1 Hyphomicrobium sp. | reverse complement strand
TCTGGGCAATGCGGGCTGTATTCGCTTTCACCCGCAAGGTGTGACAAGACTGCCCCCAAATCATAGCCCCAAACGACTGAATCGTAACGGAATTACGCCAGTAGCGCAGCAGAAATCCGGCGTCTACTTGGGGAATGCGGGCTTAGGCTTTTTGTTGGCCTTGATCGCCCGTTTGTTGCGCTTGGCGCCAGCAGATTTGGCGGTGGTCTTCGCCTTGCGTTTCGACGTCGCCTTACGTTTGGCCATGCGGTTGCGTTTTGCGACATTTACGCGCTTGGCCTTGGCAGGCAACGCGGCCTTTGCATTGCTTTCTGGCGGCGTCTTGCTGAGATCTTGCTTCGCCTTACCGTTCTTGCGGCGCCAGCCTGACTTCGACTTCGACTTTAGCTTGCCGTCGCCGGTTATTGTAGCGCCTTGCCTGCGCCCATCCCTCAATTCTGGCCAAGGTTTGCGCTTCGCGGAGCCAGCCTTGTACGTACCGGGACGTTTTCCACGACGCTTCCAGGCAGCCCGTCGCGGCGAGCCTTTGTGGACAATACGCGGTGCATTAAGTCGCGTGGCGCGATAGCGACGTTTCTTACCGGGCCGGAATACGTGCACTGACCCACGCTTTGAAGAGGCGCGGCGTTTGTAGGGGCGGCTGTCATGATAGAAATTGACCCTTGTCCGCGGCAAGGAACGTCTTGCGATGCGGCG
Organism: Hyphomicrobium sp.; assembly: GCA_024230315.1. Classification (GTDB taxonomy): domain Bacteria; phylum Pseudomonadota; class Alphaproteobacteria; order Rhizobiales; family Hyphomicrobiaceae; genus Hyphomicrobium_A. The sequence goes on along the minus strand of JAAERO010000423.1, from coordinate 8,259 downwards.
ATATTGGCGCGGACCGATCCCACGGAAAAAAAGCCGTCCGTCAACATAAACCAACCCCGCCGCCGGCCGGGTGTACCGGAAGATAGAACGATAACGGTTGCGAGGCCGCGCAAAGCGATGCGGATTGTAGTAGGTGATGTAGCGCGGGCGGACGAATATCCAGAACGGATCGTATCGCACCGATACGTGGAAGTCGTTATTGTAAACGATGCCGAGTTCGGCCGACCAAACCGCGCCCGGAGGCAGCGGCGCCCAGCCGGCGTACTCATCACCGTAGCGCCAGGCGACCCAAGCTGGCCCCCACCGTCTACCCGGTACCCAATACCAGCCGTCCGCTTCATCAAATCCCCAGCGGCCGTAATGATAGACGGCCCAGCCGAAGGGCTCGTCTGAGTCCCAGAACCAGCCGTATTCACTTGTGTAAATCCAGTGTCCGCGCGAATAGGGGTGCCATGAGCGATCAACATCAGGGCTCCATACGTAGCCGTGGTGCGGGTGCTCAAACCAATCACCGCCCTCGTTGAGGTCTTCATAAAAAATCGAGACGTCGACAAGATCGGCCCGCCCAGCAACGGCGGGTGCCGGCCCAAGCAGAGCAGGACCGGCAAGCAACAACAGTGCGGCAATAAATGGAACTCTAAGGAAATGCATTTTGTTCAAGCCTCATTCAGCTCCGGGCACAAGAATCGAGTCCTTAGGTTGAGCCACGATAATGTGGCGATTGGGGGATGAATACGATGTGAACGCAAAATGCGACGGTACGGCTCTAGGCCGGCTGGTTATGACCGTTTAGAACCAAACGCCTGGCCAGCGATAGCGCGCGCGCATCGCAATTGGTCCCACGCCTACAAGTGAAATGCGCGGCTCCTCGGCGATATCGAGAGTCGGTACCGGGGGCGCCTCAAGCTTGCGTAGGCGGGCTACGCGAAGGTTGGCGGCAGGGTGACAACGCAGCATTGAGGGTTGGGGAACGCGCCGCGCCGGCACGGGCGGCAATATGTCGTCGATGACATGGCCAGTGGATGTGTCGAGCCGCGTGATGGCCGAAGCCAACCCTAAGGGGTCGCCAGTTAACAAGGCCGCAGTACGGTCGGCGTCAAACTCCCGCTGCTTAGAAAGCGACAGCTGTAAGAGGTTCATCACAGCGGGCGCAGCGACGAGGATTGCAATGGCCCACCATGATATGAGCTCCTCGTCCACCACGATACGAAACAGGTTGAGGGCAAGTAAGAACAATCCGAGATAGTAGAGCACCTGTACAAGCCGCGAGACCACGTCAGCGACACTCATGAGCGCTAGGTCGCCATTGCGGATTTGCGCGATTTCATGTGCCAGGACATCGGCAATTTCGCACATCGTGAGTTGGCGCAGCACGCCCTCGGTGAGCGCAATGCATGATCGTTCAGAAGTGCCCGCAGAGAAGGCGCTGAGCATTCCGCTGGGAATGACGTAGATCTTTGGCGCTCGAACCAGCTGCGCTCGTTGAGCCAATTCGGCGGCGAGACCGACAACCTGCGTCTGGGTTCCTGGCTCGGGCGCGCGCGCTCCATAAAGGTGCATCACGCTCTCTGGTTTCAGTCGCAATGCGAGTGCCGTGCCACCAGCAACAAAGAGGAGCCCAACGAGCACGCCCGTTCCCCCCCAGATGGCCCAAAACGTTAGGGCAAGGATGATCGCAAGCGTTGCCAACAGCAACGCCATCTGGACAAGGTTGGCATTATACTGAATGCCAATGCGCCATTTGCGCCTCAGGTTTCTATTTGAATCTCTTTCCAAGGACATGCTAGACCTGTCGGCTGCTACTCGGCGAGTGTCGCGATGTTCTTTACTGGTCTCTTTTTATTGTTCGTCGCAACCATGCTTGTTGCGTGGTTCGGCACGTTGCGCAAGGCGTTCATGCTTTTCGCCTTGTCCATGGCGCTGACCGGCGCGCTGTACCTCCACCATGCGACGAGTACGCTTCCGCTGTCATTCTAGACGACATTGGTGCCGAAGATGACGCCTCGCATTGCGGTTTTACTCAACACATTGGGTCTCTATGCCATCTCTGTCGTTCTGCTGGCGGCCTTCGTCTTCCAGATAACGCTGCAGGAGCTTCCTTGTCCCCTTTGCCTACTGCAAAGAGTAGCATTCACGGCTCTTGCAGTGGGCCTGATCCTAACTTTGCGGTACGGGCCAAAACCCAGCCACTATGGGTTGACCATCATTGCCGCCCTGGCCGGAGCCGGTATCGCCGGTCGTCAGGTTTTACTGCATATTCAGCCGGGTGACCCCGGTTTCGGGTCGTCCATCCTTGGATTTCATTTCTATACCTGGGCCTTCATCTTTTTCATCGGGGCCATTGCTGCTTGTGCCGCGGTGCTGCTGTTCAATAAGCAATTCGCCGGGCGGGACCAGCCGCCGTCTCTTGGGCTATTTGATCGCGTCGCCGTTTGGCTCGTTATTAGTATTACATTCGTCAATGCCGCCGGGGCCCTAATCGAGTGCGGTGTCGGCTTTTGCCCGGCAAATCCTGTTGTTTACGAGCTATTGCATCGCCCAGACACGACCTAAGGATCTGCGACGCACACCATGCGACGCTTAGAACTTAGTTAGGATGGCTTCGTCTCTAGCGGCTACGCGCTTTGAAGCTTCGGCGATGACGGCAGGTGCGATCTTCGTTGCGTCATCCACAACAGTGAAGCGTACGTTGATACCGGGGCGAATGAATCCGTCCGCCTTCATGTGGGTCAGAACGTTCAAGAACGGATCCCAGAATCCTTCGATGTTAGCGATGATTATCGGCTTGGTATGACGGCCGAGCTGCGCCCAAGTGAGCTGCTCAACAAGCTCCTCAAGCGTGCCGATCCCACCGGGGAGCGCAACGAACCCATCTGATCGCTCAAACATCAGTCTTTTGCGCTCATGCATGTCCTGCGTCACGATAAGCTCGTCGACGTCGCGCAGCATTTGTTCTTTACGGGTGAGAAACTGAGGGATAATGCCGGTCACATGCCCGCCGTGGTCGAGCGTGGTGTGGGCGATATCGCCCATGAGTCCTAAGTCGCCACCGCCATAGATGAGTCCGATTTTCTGTTCTGCAAGGGCTTTCCCCAGAGTACGCGCCGCCGACCGATAGGTGGGGCTTTTACCCACGCCGGATCCGCAATAGACGCAAATGTTGTGCACGACGCGAGCATCGGCTTTGTTGGAGATGGGCTGCTTGCTCATAGAGTGGGGTCCGTCGATATCGCCGTGGGTTTGGCCGCAGATCTATAGGGGTTAGGTCGCTCAGGCGCGACACCTGATCGTAGAGCCAGCTACGGCTTATTTTGGGGCTTGCGGCCGTAGAGTTCACAAAAAGCCTATGGACCGTAGGGCTGACGCGCCATTCCCCGCGTGGGCGTTATCCTCGCTTGCAAACACACGATTGGCGCACTGGCCTACATGTGCTTATTTTGGGCGATGAACTTAGGTCAAATCTTCGGAAAGTTACGCAACCATAAGAAATAGCGCGATAATATAGCGTGCAATCATCTGGACCGAAACGCTATGACGGGTATCCGTTCCTCCTTCGTGCTGTTGGCGATATTTACTGGACTAGCTGTTGGTTCTGTTCAGGCGCAGGCTTCTCCCGCGTCTGGAGGGTCCAGCGCAGCACAACCTATTGGAGATCAACCTGCGGGTCAACACGAAAGCGTTGGCGACTTGCGCCGCCGTGCAGAGGATCTTGCCGGCGCTGCTTCAAAGCGCTTTTCCGATATTTTGTCGGAGCAAGAAGGCGACGCAAAGATTCACCACAAGGGTCGGGACGCCGGCGGAAAGAGCGCGCAACGCGCGAATGATCTCACGCTGATTCCAGTATGGGATTGGCTCGCCCGGGCCTCACGCGACTACGAAAATATTATTGTTGCCAAGCTCAAGAACCCTTCGGGTGAAGTTAAAATAGTGACGCCGCCACGCCGTGTGCTGGCTCAAGCCGAGCTGCTCACCGCGCCGGAGCAGACACCACCTCCTCCGCAGCCGGGGTGGGGTTCAATCATTGAAAACATCCGCGAGTGGCTGGCCCGCGCCAATCGCTCCTATCACAATGAAGTCGTCAAGAAACTCGCGCAGCCGCGGGATGGAGAAGATCCCTGGAAAGCGGTGGTGGAGGCCGAAGGCGAAGGTGGCCCACGTCCAACCGCGGAGGCAGGGACCTCGCCACCTGAGGCGGAGGCCGAGATCGACCGCAGTCCGGCAACTTTGCCAGCGGTAGAACAGCCCGCCACGCCAAAAGAGCCAACGCCCGCTACTGACCTAGCTGAGGTGGAAGAAGAAACAGCGACCTCAGGCAGAGGTCCGGGGCCCGAACCCAAACTCAATGTCGAAGAGGTCAAGCGCCTCGCAGAAAAAGCAGGGGCTGAACGTGAAGCGGAGGGAGACACGGGGCCCGAACGTCTTGCCGAGGAGGCAGACGTCAAGCGCAGCGCTGCGATGGAGGCGGAAAGAAAACGGCTGACAGACGATGTGCAAGCCAAATGGCTGGCTGCGGAAGCCGAAGCCGAGCGCAAGGCTGGGAGAGAAGCGGAGGCCAAACGCCTGGCGGAAGAATCAGAATCCAAAGGCCGCGCTGAGGAAGAGGCCGAAGCTAAGCGTCTCGCAGAAGAAGCCGAAGCCAAACGCCACGCTCAGGCAGCCGAAGCGTCACGTGTCGCCGAGTCAACTGCAGTGCCTCAATCCGGCGACAGCCAGGCGCCGTCGGATACAGAAAAAACAGAACCACTTCCAGTGCCCGTTGCCAAGGAGCCAGCAAACAACCGGCCAGCCAACGATCGGTTTCCCGCCGCCGGCACGGAAAGGAGTGTCTCGACACCAAGCCGACCGCAGGCGAAGAGAAAGAAGGTGCGCGTCCGCAAGGCCAGTCTCCGCAAAAGGCGCGTACGCAAGAGCCGCTACCGCCGGCGTGCCGCAGGGGTGCGATCGCGCACACGCGTTTATGCTTACAAGTCGCGCAGGAAGCGGGCGCGTATTACTCGCTACCGAAAAGACTGCTGGGGCCGTAGCGTAAAGCAAATCGCTCGGCGTAAGGTCTACCGCAATCGCCATCGCGCGCGTGTTCACGGGCGAAGCGGCATGTATGTAGTTCGGTGGGGCGATACGCTGTGGGGAATAGCCAAGCGCCATTATGGCAAAGGGTCGAAGTATCGGCGTATTTATGGTGCGAACCGGCGCCGGATCCGCCGCCCAAACCGCATTTATCCGCGCCAGCGCCTATATATCCCCCCGCTTAGGCGATAAACGCTGAGTCACGCTGGTCACGCTATTCGGCGGCAGATAGCATCGGTCACGAACCCAGGCCGTGGACACAGCGACGTCCAGTTTTCTGGGCGGCGTTGCGCTGCCACTGGCGCCCACGCACTCCATCAAAGCAGGTCATATGCGTTTGCTTCCCGCTCTTCTGGATGGTTCAAATGACGATGAGAGCGTGAATGAAGCTCCGATTGTTTCTGCGCGTGCAGACCATTGGATCGTGCTCCGGGGGCTTCTGCCCTTCGTATGGCCGCAGGGGCGCCCTGACCTTCGTGTGCGTGTCGTGGTGGCCTTTGCGGTGCTGCTGCTCGCAAAGCTTGTCACGGTAGCTGTCCCGATTTTCTACAAGAATGCGACGGACCAGCTTGCCGCTCAGATTGGTGTGACGTCGATAACGACAGGGCAGGGAATTGCACTAGGCGTCGGCGCGCTGATCCTCGCTTACGGCACGGGTCGCGTACTAATGATAGTGCTGAACCAGATCCGTGACGTCATCTTCACCGAAGTCGGTCAGAACGCCGTCCGTGAGCTAAACAATCGCACCTTCGCCCACTTGCACCGCTTGTCGCTACGCTTCCATCTGGAGCGGCGCACCGGGGGGTTATCACGCATTATCGAGCGTGCGATCAGGGCCATCGAGTTGATCATTCGCATGGGCATCCTGAACGTGGTGCCAACCGCGCTAGAGCTGATGCTCATCTCGGGCATTCTTTTCTACTACTTCGACTGGCACTACGTGGTGATCGTGCTGACCATGGTGGCCATCTACCTCTCGTTCACTTTTGCCGCAAGCGAGCGCCGCATGATCATTCGGCGCGAGATGAACGAAAGCGATACCGACGCCAACACCAAGGCAATCGACAGCCTTTTGAACTATGAGACAGTCAAATATTTTGGAAACGAAGAGCTTGAGGCGCGACGTTTCGATACGTCCATGGCCCGATACGAAAGGGCAGCGATTAGAACGCACCAATCGCTCGCTGTGCTCAACTCGGGCCAGTCGTTGATTTTCACCGCGGGCATGACCGCTTGCATGCTTCTGGCTGCGCGCGGCGTCATCGCTGGTTCGCACACCATCGGCGAGTTTGTGATGATCAATGCCCTGATGATCCAGCTCTACATGCCGTTGAACTTCATGGGCATGGTCTACCGGGAAATCAAACAAGGCCTCGTTGACCTGGAAACGATGTTTGCGCTGCTCCATGTCGATCCCGAGATTAAGGACAAACCCGGCGCCAAGCCGCTCACTGTTACGAAGGGCGATATCCGTTTTGAGAATGTCAGCTTTTCTTACGACCCCGACCGGGAGATCCTGAAGGATCTCTCTTTTGAGGTGTCGCCGGGAAAGATGGTTGCGATCGTCGGGCCTTCGGGTGCGGGAAAATCGACGATCAGCCGTATTCTCTTCCGGTTCTATGACATTCAATCAGGCCGCGTGACCATAGACGGTCAGGACATCCGCGACGTGACGCAGAAGAGTTTGCGGGCGCAGATGGGTGTCGTGCCTCAGGACACGGTGCTGTTTAACGACACGATATTCTACAACATCAAGTATGGCCGCCCCGACGCAACCGAACAGGACGTCTACGATGCGGCCGAACACGCTCAGATTGACGCGTTCATTCGTGCGCTGCCAAAAGCCTATCAAACCATGGTGGGCGAGCGCGGGTTGAAGCTGTCGGGCGGCGAGAAGCAGCGCATCGCCATCGCTCGCACGATTCTCAAGGCGCCCCCGATCCTCATCCTCGATGAGGCAACGAGCGCTCTTGATAGCCATACGGAGAAGGAAATCCAGGATGCGCTCGATCGGGTTGCGCGTGACCGCACCACGCTGGTCATTGCGCACCGTCTTTCGACCATCGTTTACGCTGACACCATTCTGGTGCTCGAAAAGGGCCGGTTGGTGGAGCAGGGGACGCATACGGAGTTGATCGCCGAGGGTGGCCTCTATGAGGGCCTGTGGACGCGTCAGCGCCAAGCAGAAAAGGCGCGTGAGGAGCTTGCTCATGCGCTCGAGGAAGCGGAGCTGGCCGGCGCGCTGCGGCCTGAGGACACGAAGCTTGAGCCCGTAAAGTAGCTCAGGTCTCAAAGCAAAAATCTCGCACGTGGATCGTTTTGTCCGGCGCTATACTGGCACCCGGGAGGCATCCATTTCATGTTTGGGCAACTCGTAGCGTGGCTTGGAACCCAATCGCGGCGACTGGCGCGCGCACTCGGCATCTTGGCTGTCTTTGCAGTGCGGGCCGCCGGCGCGATCTGGAGCGTTGCGCGTGTCCCGCTGATTGGCGCGCTCCAGGTTCTCGGCGCACTCATCGTGATATTCGAGGAGTGGGGCTGGCGCCCGCTTTCGAACCTTCTTGGGCAGCTTGCTCGTTTTCGAGTCTGGGCGCGTGCCGAGCTGTGGGTTGCTGGTCTGCCGCCCTATGGCGCGCTCGTGGCGCTCGTCTTACCGAGCGCAATTTTGTTTCCGACCAAACTCATCGGCGTCTATCTGCTCGCCATTGGACAGGTGGCGACGGCAATCGTGCTGCTTATCGCTGCAAAGCTTGCCAGCACGGCGTTGATTGCGCGCATTTTTACTCTGACCAAACACGCTCTGATGCAGATCGAATGGTTCGCGCGCGCCTACAACGCCTTTGTACCGTGGCAGGAGGCAATGTTTGCTTGGCTACGCTCCTCGGCGATTTGGCGCTATGGCCGCGTCATCAAGCGGAGGGTGAAGAACTTCACACGGCGTTCGTGGGCACACTGGCGGCCAAGGCTGCTCCTGCCTGGGCCATTGGCCGAGAGCCGCGACTCTATGGCTCCAGATTCAGCACAATGCGCGCAAGGCCGGTGTGCGCACTTACAGTACGCATCCGGTGAAGACCGCCTTGCGGGATGACTAAGACGTAGTTCTTCTTAAGCGTGGTTTTCGCGTTGGGAGAATGAGTAGTGGGTATGTCTGGGGATGATTTTGATCGACGGTTTGACGTCGTCGCTGAAACG
>JAAERO010000422.1 GCA_024230315.1 Hyphomicrobium sp. | reverse complement strand
GTCCTTGATCGTGCGTTCCGCGGCACCCTGATAGCTTTCTGATTTCTGTCTCATCGTTCACTCCTGATTGGTGACGATGAGCCAAAAACACTCCCTTATGCAAAGGCCTCAATTAGTCCCATGGGCGCTGATGTCAGACATGCTGGGCCAAACGTTGAGAGAAAAATCGGATATAAGAATTGGTGTTATCGGGACCCGGGGCCAACTCGCCCGCTCACTTCTTGAAGCGGCCGATACGCGCGGGATCAAGAGTGTTGCGCTTGGGCGGCCAGCTCTCGATCTTGCCGATCGTCTGAGCGTCAATCGTGCGCTTGACGCATCAAGTGTCGACATCGTTGTCAACGCAGCAGCCTATACTGCCGTCGACCAGGCCGAGCGCGACGCTTCGGCTGCTTTCGCGATCAATGCGGCAGGAGCAGAGCACGTGGCGAAGGCGTGTACGCGCCTTGCCCTTCCGCTCATCCACATATCGACCGACTACGTATTTGATGGAAAAAAGCCTTCGCCTTATCTGGAGAGCGACCTCACTGATCCTACGACCGTTTACGGACGCTCCAAATGCGAAGGCGAGCAACAAGTCGCGCAAACCCGCCCCCATCACATTATTCTACGCACAACATGGCTCCATAGCCCGTTTGGGCACAACTTCGTCAAGACGATGCTCCGACTTGCGGGCGAGCGAGAGCAGATTTCAGTGGTCGACGACCAGTTTAGCTCTCCCACCTATGCGCCCCACCTTGCCGACGTAACCCTCGCGATGGCGGATCGGGTGGCGGCTGGAAACGCCGACTCGCAATGCGGCATTTATCATGCCGCGGGAGAGGGATATGCGTCCTGGTATGAGCTTGCAGAGGCGACATTTCAGGCGTCGCGCGCTCTCGGCGGTCCGTCGGCGAAGGTCATAGGGATTCCCAGTTCTCGATACACCGCGGCGGCCAAAAGACCGATGAACTCCCGGCTCGATGGGGGCAAGCTGGCGCGATCTTTCGACTTACGCCTGCCGCATTGGCGCACTGGTGTTGATTGCGGCGTAACCCGGCTGCTTTCGATGACCCGACCCCATTAAATGGGTGTGGCTCGACGTACGGCCATTCACCCGGGACAAGTTGTTGGGTACGTGCCTCCACCGCCTCCGCCTGATCTGCCGCTACCCAAAGCGGTGGCCCTGCCTTTGCTGTCGACGATACGTCAGCAGTGTCGCTTCGATGCTCGAATGCTGATCGCCTGGAACAACGGGCCAGGAACAGGGCCTCGCGAGAACCTAGTCCCGCTCAGGGCGTCGCGCCCAAGCGCTTGAGGCCCTCTTTTGCATCTTGGTCCGACGGGTTGATCTCAAGCGCCTTGCGGAGATCAGCGATGGCGCGGTCAACCTCGCCCTTTTCTTGGTAGGCGATGCTTCGGTTGTTGTAGGCGATGACATGTTTCGGTTTGCGCTTTATGGCCTCGTCGTAGTCCGCGATGGCGCGGTCGACCTCACCCTTACGATAGTATTCGGCGCCACGGTTGGTATAGGCGACGGCATTTTTCGGATCGATCGCGATCGCCTTGGTGTAGTCCGCGATGGCGCGGTCAGTGTTGCCCTTCCTCCCGTAGGCGACCCCCCGGTTGGTGTAGAAGTCGGCATCATTCGGGTTAATCTTTATGGCCTTGGTGTAGTCCGCGATGGCACGGCCGAACTCGCCCATCTTCCGGTAGGCGATTCCCCGGTTGCCGTAGGCGGCGGCATAGTTCTGGTTGATGGAAATGGCCTTATCCCAATCCGCGATGGCGCTGTCGAGCTCGGCCCTCTCGTCGTAAGCGTTGCCCCGGTTGTAGTGGGCTATGGCATCGTTCGGGTTCAGAGCGATGGCTGCACTGAAGTCGGAGATAGCGCGACCGAATTCCCCCATTTTGTAATAGGCGTTGCCCCGGTTGTCGTAGGCTAAGCTTCTGTTTTTCGGGGTCTCCTTTTCTCCCCGTTCGATAACCTGCGTGCAGCCGCGTATCCGGCGGTTAGGGTCGGCGGACTGGTTGCAGTCATCCCTTTCGTCCGCCCAAACTCCTGTCGCGCACACGGTGAGCGCTAACGCAAACACGAAAATCGATTTCATCTGCACCTTCCACCCCATGCTTTTTAGAAAGCCAACGTTCAGCACATGTTGGAGAAATACCGATACTGGCTTTCGATGCGAAGCAGCCAGCTATGGTAACCCTAACTCTGGTACTGAGGAGGGATATCTCGGGAATGCCCGGAAAGTACCAGCCATCGCGATAGCCATGGCGCACGAACAGCACCCGGCACTCAGCCGTCCACGACAAGCGCTTGAACGCCTTGTATCATTGTGAGTCGGGGGTACAAAATGCGCAGGAGGAGCTTGCCAAAGAAGTTGGGCATGGCCTAAGTACCACATTTCCGCCTTATTCTGGCCTGCGGTTAGGCCACCGCGCCAAGCCGGAAGCACACGGCTCCAAGATTCCAAAACGGGGCGCATCGCCACGTTATGTTGGTCTTGAGTGCGGGCCATCGAGGGTTCATTACATTTCGCTTTAGAGGCCCCATGCGTACCGAATACTCCGACTACTGCGGATCGCCCATCCAACTGGGCTGTTATCAATACGCATCCGCACCGGGAGCAGGTCGCGGTCGAAAATCTACAGCGTCAGGAGTTTCGCGCCTATTGCCCCATGGTCAGGCGGCAGCGTCGGCATGCCCGGCACGTCATCAACGTTCTAAGACCTCTCTTTCCTGGCTATCTCTTCACGCAGGTCAACTGCGATATGCAGCGTTGGCGTCCGATGCTCTCCACACTCGGCGTGCGGGCTGTGGTGCGGTGTGGCGATCGCTTGAGTTTGATTGAGGACGCTTTCATCCAGAGCCTCATGGATCGCGAGGTCGACGGTGCCATCGCGCGACCAGTTAGCCCCTATCGCGTTGGCCAGGAGGTCCGCATGGCCGGCGGGGCCTTCGATGGCCTCGTTGCAACAATCGTTGACATGGACGAGAGGGATCGGCTTACCATTCTTATGGATCTCATGAACAGGCCCATTAAGGTCAAAATCGAAGAGCGGCAGATTTCTCCGGTCTGAGGATGCAACGCAACGCGTCGTCTCGCTTCTTTCCGGCGCGCGCGTACACTTCATGCCGTCGATTGAATGCGAGTCAGAGCTGTTGGAACACAAAGTCGCGCTCATCACCGGTGTCACGGGGCAAGATGGTGCCCATTTGGCGCGCCTGCTGCTGCAAAACGACTATGTTGTTCACGGCATAAAGCGCCGTTCTTCCTCATTCAACACAGGCCGCGTGGACGATCTCTACGCCGATCCGCGTGAGCATGAGACGTGCTTTTTCATGCACTATGGCGACTTAACGGACGCCACAAACCTTATTCGCCTCATTCAAGAGCATCAGCCCTCCGAAATCTATAACCTAGCCGCTCAAAGTCATGTTCAGGTGAGCTTTGAGACGCCCGAGTATACGGCCAATGCCGATGCGCTTGGCACGCTTCGTTTGCTCGAGGCGATCCGCATCTTAGAACTCAAGGACAAGGTGCGCTTTTATCAAGCCTCGACCTCTGAACTCTACGGTAAGGCTCAAGAGCGCCCACAGCGCGAGACGACACCCTTTTATCCGCGTTCACCTTACGGCGTCGCAAAGCTCTACGCTTATTGGATCACAGTGAATTACCGTGAGGCCTATGGCATGCACGCCTCAAACGGCATCCTGTTCAACCACGAAGGTCCCCTGCGCGGCGAGACGTTTGTGACGCGGAAGATCACGCGCGCTGTTGCAGCCATCGAGCATGGTTTGCAACAGCAGCTCTATCTGGGAAACCTCGATGCTAAACGCGACTGGGGTCACGCGCGCGACTTCGTTGAGGGCATGTGGTTGATGCTCCAACAGGCCGAACCCGACGATTATGTTCTCGCCACCGGCGAGACGCACTCGGTCCGCGAGTTCGTCGAACGAGCTTTTGCCCACGTGGGGCGAACGATCATCTGGCGCGGTGCGGGCGCCGACGAAGTCGGCATCGACAAGCGGACGGGCAAAGAGCTGGTGCACATCGATCCGCGCTACTTTCGTCCTACCGAGGTCGATGAGCTTCTGGGTGACGCCTCCAAGGCACGCGAAAAGCTCGGATGGGTGCCAAAAATAAAGTTTGCCGAGTTGGTGGCCGAGATGATGGAAAGCGATCTGAAGGCGATCGAGCAAGAGCAATGGCGCAACGACCGGACGGCCCGATAAGCCGTTCGGATAAAAGATTTGGGAAGTTGATGGAGAAAGGTCCCGAAGCCGCGTCAGGCACGCCCTATGCGCTTGCCGGCAAGCGCGTTTGGGTCGCCGGCCATCGGGGGATGGTGGGCGCGGCGCTTGTGCGGCGGCTCGCCAGAGAAAATTGCCAGATTGTGACGGCGGATCGCGCCAACCTCGATCTGACCCGTCAGGCCAGCGTGGAGGCCTGGATGGCCCAACACCGACCCCAAGCTGTCTTCATCGCCGCGGCCAAGGTCGGTGGGATCTTGGCCAACGACACCTACCAGGCCGAATTCCTGCACCAGAACCTCTTGATTGAAGCCAATATCATTGATGCGGCCTGGAGAAACGGGGTCGAGAAGCTGCTTTTTCTAGGCTCCTCGTGCATTTATCCCAAGCACGCCAGCCAGCCCATCACGGAAGGCGCGCTTTTGACTGGACCGTTGGAGCCGACCAATGAGTGGTACGCCATTGCCAAAATTACCGGAATCAAACTGTGCCAAGCCTACCGCAAACAGTACGGCTGCGACTTTATCTCCGCCATGCCCACCAATCTCTATGGCCCGGGCGACAACTATGATCTTGCCACCAGCCACGTCATCCCCGCGCTCATCCGCAAGGCGCACGAAGCGAAGATAAACGGCGATGCTGCAATGACGATTTGGGGGACGGGCACGCCAAAGCGTGAGTTCTTACACGTCGATGATTGCGCCGATGCGCTCGTTCACATCATGAAGCTCTACTCCGCCCCCGAACATATCAATGTCGGCTGGGGAAACGACGTGACCATCCTCGAACTTACCCGGCTCGTCTGTGATGTCGTCGGCTTTAAAGGCGAGATCACTAGTGATCGGTCCAAACCTGACGGGACGCCGAGAAAACTCATGAGTGGCGAAAAGTTGCATGCACTCGGCTGGGGCCCACGCATTGGCTTCAAAGAAGGTCTGCGCAATGCCTATGAGGCCTTTCTCACAGAAAGGCCCGACTCTGGATCCGGCCGGCTGTCGGCGTGAGTTGGCCCGGGTGCGGAGCCCGCAACGTCAAGAAGCAACCTCTCCCAGCGCGCAACACCGTGAGCAACCATACCTCTCCGCTTTAGTCCGGTTCAATAGGAGACACCTTCGAATGCCCGGCATTCGTGGGTGTCTTGAATGAGGCGACGCATCGTGAGTGGTTGTCTTGCCACCATGTTTTCGAGACATCGCGCGACAAGGCGTAAGCGTCCGGCCAACGGCGCCTTACATAGCCCTGCGAACGCAATCATAGTGTCCACTTGGATTTAAGCGGACACTTACCTCATGGCATCAAGATCAAGGACCCCACGTCGTCGATGGAGTGTGGCGTTCAAGAAG
>JAAERO010000421.1 GCA_024230315.1 Hyphomicrobium sp. | reverse complement strand
TGGCCGCCTTGTCGCGCGATGTCTCGAAAACATGGTGGCAAGACAACCACTCACGATGCGTCGCCTCATTCAAGACACCCACGAATGCCGGGCATTCGAAGGTGTCTCCTATTGAACCGGACTAAAGCGGAGAGGTATGTGTAGAGGCTGTGTTGATGATGACGCCGCCGCCACGCTTTTCCATGCGTGGCACGACTGCAAGCGTCGCCAAATAGATCGACTTAACATTGACGGCGTAGATGCGATCGAACTCGGCCTCCGTCACATCGAGTAACGGTTGGTTGTCATGGGTTATGCCGGCGTTGTTGACCATGATGTCAACGCCCCCAAATGCCTCCGCGGCGGCTCTGACCAGGGCATCGACGTCTGCCTTTTGCGAAACATCGCAAGTCACAACAAGGGCGTTGTCGCCATAACCAGAAGCAACTTCGCTTACGCCTTCGCCATTGATGTCCGCCATCACGAGCTTGGCGCCCTCCAGAACAAACCTCTCAGCAATCGCCCGGCCGAAGCCGGATGCCGCCCCCGTCACGATCGCAACCTTGCCTTCAAGCTTCATGGGCTGATTCTGGCTCATCTGCCGCGGCGGTTCACGGGGGTCTGTCCCGTCGCCGCAAGATGGGCTGCCTTCGCACGATAGGGGCTGGCAGGGTAGGTACCAAGCACCTTCACCTCGCTGGAGAAGAACGATAGCTCCTCCAACGCGAGCCGCACCAAACGGTCGGCGGGATGACCCTCGATATCCGAATAGAACATGGTCACGTTGAACGTGCCTTCGAGCTGATAGCTCTCAAGCTTCATCATATTGACGCCGTTGGTCGCAAAACCACCCAGTGCCTTGTAAAGCGCGGCAGGGACATTGCGCACACGAAAGATAAACGTGGTGATCACGGGACCGCTGCCGGGATCGGCGTCGTCGGGCTCGCCCGCAAGGATCACGAAGCGCGTTGTATTGTGTAGCTCGTCCTCAACGTCACTTGCGAGGATATCGAGCCCATAGATTTCCGCTGCCAGACTGGATGCGATGGCTGCAAGTTCTGGGTCGTTTGCTTCGGCCACCACGCGCGCTGACCCGGCGGTATCAGCCTCGGGCACGGGAACCAGGCCCAACTCAGACAGCTTCTTGCGGCACTGGCCTAGCGCATGCGTGTGGCTCAAGACGCGCTTGATCGAATTCAGACTGGCACCGGGAACAGCCATAAGCTGGTGTTGCACACGCAAGAAGTGCTCGCCGACAATGTAGAGGTCGGCGTCCGGGAGAAGATGATGAACGTCGGCGACCCGCCCCGCCACAGAATTCTCGATGGGAATCATGGCGTAACGCGCCTCGCCAGATCTCACCGCATGCAGTGCTTCCTCAAACGTTGGGCAAGCGAGCGCGTCCAGATCCCGATAGGCCTCGCGGCAGGCGAGGTGCGAGTTGGCGCCGGGTTCACCCTGATAGGCGATACGCTCTCCCGTGGCTTTCGTGGCGGCCGGACGGTTTCCGGCCCCAGTCACAGCTCCGCCGCGCTGAGGCGCCGCGCTGCTATGGCGGGAAGATTTTGACATGGTCATCGCGGGTGAAAGGCGTCATGGCGGGTGAAAGGCGCCAGGTCCGCACGTGGTATGCGGCTGTCAACTGGCGGGTGAGTCTTCGTTTTCGAGTAGGCGCTGCGCCCGCTCAAGATCGGCGGGAGTATCGACACCGAGTGGAACCGTGTCAACGATCGCGACATCAATGCGCATGCCAGCCTCCACCGCCCTTAACTGCTCCAGTTTTTCACGCTTCTCCAGGGTTGAGGGCTTGAGCGTGACGAACCGCTCCAACGCTGCCCGCCGGTACGCATAGATACCAATGTGATGATAGAGCGGCCCATCGCCATAGGGAGCAGTCGCACGAGTGAAATAGAGCGCGCGGAGCTGGTCTGATTGGGGAAGCGGCGTGCCCACCACCTTGACGACGTTGGGATTGGTACGCTCCTCCTCCACGATTTTGCAAGCCAGTGTAACGATGTCCGGGCCCTTCTTGGCAAGAGGTGCCAAGCATGCGCGGATCAGATGCGGCTCGAGTGTCGGCAGATCACCTTGCAGGTTCACGACGAATTGGGTGTATTCGTCTGGGTCGACGTGGCTTACCGCCTCGAACACCCTGTCGGAGCCCGAGGCATGATCGGCGCGTGTCATAATCGCCTCTCCGCCGGCCTCACGAACGGCATCGGCGATCGCCTCAGCGTCTGTCGCGACGACGACACGCCCAGATTCGGCGGCCATCGCACGGCGCCAGACGTGTACGATCATCGGCTCGCCAGCGATTTTGAGCATCGGCTTGCCAGGCAGGCGCGTCGCCTGCATTCGTGCTGGAATCACAATGAGCGCGTTCGACAATTTTTTTTCGTCCTCAGCTCAGCTAACCGCCGGTGACAATTGGCCTCGGATGATCGCTCTTAGAACGGACCAGAGGTTTGTTGCAAGCCAAGAGGGAATTTCTATAGTCGCGCCATATTTTGCGGCCCCATGAGGCCGAGGCGCTGAAGCTCTAAGGCACGATAGGATGGGCATGGATACCTTCGAATTCTCCAAGATTGCTGGGGCCTTGCTCTGCGTGCTCCTTGTTATCGTTGGATCGCGAACCGCTCTGCATATCATCGAAGAGAACCGAGGCCCGCAGAAGCCGGGCTACACGCTGCCCATGCCAGAGGTGGCAGCGCCGGGAAAAGAACAGCTCGGAGTGGGTGAAGCCGTCCCGCCACCCGTCTCGTTGCCGGGCATCCCGGAGGGCGATGTGCCAGCCGGCTTTGACCCCGTTGAGGCGGCACAATTGATGGCAGGTGCGGACGTCGCCAATGGCAAGACGATCTTCAGAAAGTGCATTGCCTGTCATTCGGGCGAGGAGGGAGGCCCCAATAAGGTCGGCCCCAATCTGTGGGCGATTGTCGGCCGTGCGAAAGCGAGCCATGAGGGGTTTACTTATTCGGAGGCCATGAAGGCCAAGGGCAGCGACTGGACGCCGGTCGAGCTTGCGTCCTTCCTGCATAAACCGAAGGAATTCGTTCCAGGCACCAGAATGATCTTCCCTGGAATCCCGGATGTCAGCGACGTGGCTGATTTGCTGTCTTATTTGAACACCTTGGGCGGTAAGCCTGCTCCGTAGTCAAAATGACAGCAAGTTAACTCGCGGCCTGGGCCGTATTTTGCGACGCTGGGTCGGCTTTCGGCGGCGTGGCTGGTAGATCGCATCGGGCACGCCCAAAGTTGTGTTTGCTACATGAGGCGAGTCGTCTGGTGCCACTCCCTCCAATCGCCGCTAAGGACAGCTCGTAAGAGGAAGGATGGCTCTGGTGTTATTGCGCCTCGATCTCCCCGCAGTTCTGCTCGCCACCATCGTGGGCTTCGGGCCTGGCCTCGCTCCGGCGTTGGCGCAGATGGAAACCGCTCCCGCACAGACGGAAGCCTTGCCCACGCAGACCGATCACCCCCACGAGATCGCAGGTCCGAAAAAACTCCACGCACTATCGCTTATTGGAGACCCCAAGCACGGCCCCGATTTTGAGCACTTCGATTGGGTGAATCCCAACGCACCCAAAGGCGGCACCATCCGGGGCTTCGTCCCGGGCTCGTTCGATAGCCTCAACCCGTTCTCCGTCAGGGGCGACCCTGCTGCTGGGCTTGGCCTCATCTATGACCCGCTCCTGGCCAGCAGCCTCGATGAGCCTTCCACGGAGTACGCTCACGTTGCCGAATGGGTCTCTTATCCCGACGACTACGCGTCTGTGACGTTTGGGCTGCGGCCGGAGGCCCGGTTTCACGATGGGCAGCCCATTACGCCGGAGGACGTGGTCTTTAGCCTTGAGGCCCTAAAGAAGGCGCACCCGCGATATGCCTTCTACTACAAGAACGTCGTAAAGGCGGAAAAGACGGGCGAGCGCGAGGTTACCTTCACGTTCGACGTAAAGGGCAACCGCGAGCTGCCACAAATCGTCGGCAATCTCATGGTGTTGCCAAAGCATTACTGGGTGGGCAAACGCTCAAATGGTGAGCAGCGCGACATAACGAAGACGACGCTTGAGCCGCCGCTCGGGTCGGGAGCATACAAGGTCAAAGAATTCGATCCAGGCCGCTCAATTACGTTCGAGCGCGTCGACGACTATTGGGCCAAAGACCTGCCCATCGCAAAGGGTCAATGGAATTTCGATGAGATCAAGCTGAACTACTTCCTCGACCGAACGCCGGCATTCGAGGAGTTCAAATCGGGAAAACTCGATTATTGGGTTGAGAGCATCGCAAGCCAGTGGGCAACCGCCTATGGCTTCCCCGCCGTCAAGAAGGGGTGGGTCAACAAAGAAGCTATCCCCGTCAAGCACGTAGCACCCATGCAAGCGTTCGTCTTCAATCAGCGCCGCAAGCAGTTTCAGGACCCACGCGTGCGCAAGGCGTTCGCGCTTGCCTTCAATTTCGAAGAAGCTAACAAGATGATGTTTTATGATCTTTATGTTCGCGTCGGCAGCTACTTCGACAACTCGGGGTTAGCGTCCAAGGGCCTGCCGGAGGGGCGCGAATTGGAGATCTTAGAGGAGGTACGCGACGAGGTGCCCGCTGAGGTTTTCACCGAGGAATGGAAAAACTCCGTCAATGCCACACCCCAAGACTTTCGCAACGGTATGCGCGAAGCCTCACGCCTACTATCCGAAGCCGGCTGGAAGCTGGAGCAGGAAACGGTGAAAGACGATGAGTGCGGCTTCTTTTGCGGGATTATGAGGACCGTTGGGCTCTCCTCGTCCCGCAAGGAAAACGTGCGGCGCAATGCCCAAGGCGACGTATTAACCGCCGAGTTCTTGATCGAATCGCCTGCCTTCGAGAAGATCGCGTTGCCCTATGTGCAGCATCTGCAGAAGCTTGGAATCAAGGCCAGCCTTCGCGTTGTCGATAGCGCTCAATACAAACGCCGCCAAGACGCGCACGACTACGACATCATAAAAGACACCTTTGCCCAATCGGAGTCGCCGGGCAACGAGCAACGCGACTTCTGGGGCTCGGCCGCTGCCGATCG
This sequence comes from Hyphomicrobium sp., assembly GCA_024230315.1. GTDB lineage: Bacteria > Pseudomonadota > Alphaproteobacteria > Rhizobiales > Hyphomicrobiaceae > Hyphomicrobium_A. The sequence goes on along the minus strand of JAAERO010000421.1, from coordinate 506 downwards.
CGACGGCTCGGGCAACACCGCCGGCATCAAGAACCCAGCCATCGACAAACTCATCGACAAGGTCGTGTTCGCAACCAATCGCGAGGAACTCGTGGCGGCCACGAAGGCCCTCGATCGCGTGCTCTTGTGGAACTACTACGTCGTGCCTCACTGGCATTATCCCTACGAACTCATCGTGACCTGGGACAAATTTGGCCGGCCAGAATCGCTGCCGTCGCAAACGGCGGGGCTGACGCAAATCTGGTGGATCGATCCCGAAAAGCAGAAGGCGCTCGCAGCCGCACGCGGTAGATGATGGCGGGAAGCCACCTAAGACACGGCCTATTCACAAAGACCGGGGCGTTTGTGCTGACGCTGGCCGCACTATTCGTGACAGCTGCACCGGTTTTGGCAGAACCTCGTCATGGCCTTTCTGCCTTCGGCGTTTTGAAGTATCCACCCGGCTTTTCCCACTTCGACTACGTGAACCCTGATGCGCCGAAAGGCGGCCGCCTGTCGATGATCGG
>JAAERO010000420.1 GCA_024230315.1 Hyphomicrobium sp. | reverse complement strand
GCGTCCAAGGCGTTGCAAGACGGCCTGAGGGCAACGCAAAGGCCGCCGCCAAGGCGGCAGACCAGCATCGCAACCGCGCCTGACGCCGCGCCGCCGGCACCCACAAAGCCAAAAGCGCCATTGTTCGAGGTGCCCTTAAGTAAGAATGAGCGACCTGGCTGCCCCTTCCCAATTTCGAGTGCTCGTCGGCATTGACCTCACCGATCGCAGCCGTAACGCCTTCTCGCGGGCGGTGGATCTGGCCCGATCGCGCGGGGCAGCCCTTACGCTTCTCCATGTGACAAGTGATGCATTGCCGCCTGAGGTCGCTACCGCGCACGATACCTTTGCCACCGATCTGCTCTGCGATCTGGTTTCCAAGGCGCAGGCAGAGGGCGTCGCCAACGCGACGCAGGTGTTGGTGCGGGGGCGCGGCTACGAGACGATCATCGAGCAGGCGCGCAAGGATAATGCGAGCCTCATCGTGATTGGTACCCATCGCCCCAGCAGCATTATTCAAGACATGCTCGGTACGACGGCCGATCGCGTGCTGCGTTATGGTGTCTTTCCGCTGCTACAGGTGAGGGCGAAAGCGGGGCGCGCCTACAACACAATATTGGTTGCGGTCGACTTCTCGTCTGCGTCGCAAAAAGCACTCGAGCTGGCGGTCCGCCTATTTCCGCAAGCACGCATCGTGGCGCTGACGGCCTATGGCTCGCGGCGGCGGTCCATCCTCGGCGACGATCGGCAAGCGCGCGACGCCGTAGCTGAGACGCGGCGTCTTGCATTGAAGGGTTTTCTAGCGGAGGTCGCCCCATCTCTGGGGCTGGCCTTCGATCCAAATGTCACCGAGATTGTGCCTGTGGCTGAACGCGGTTGGGCGGAGGACGTCATTCTAAAATACGCAGAAGAGCATAAGCCGGATTTGATCGTGGTCGGCACCTATGCGCATGGTGGGTTGCAGCATGCGGTGCTGGGAAGCGTCGCCGAGTGGGTGCTGACACAGGCGCCCTCAGACGTGCTCGCTGTTCCGCCCGCTGCATGAGGGCGACAAGGCCCCAAGCATGGCTCCCCAAGGTCAATTGAGCTGGATCGACGCTCTGCCTGGGGTATTATGAGAGTAGGATGACTTTTGTCATTGTACGCGATCAGTAAACGGGCGCAGGAGTTAACCATGATTACGCTGGAAGACTGCATTGCCTTTAGCGGACTAACTGAGGCCGAGGTCATGGCGATCGCGGAACATGAGCACGTGCCCGAGATCGCAGCTGCGGCGCTGGCCGAAACTCTGCTGAAGCAGCGCCGCGGCCCAGAAAAAATCCACACGATGATCGTGGAGGATATCCGTGCGGCGCTGCAAAGAGGAGACCGTGTGCACGCGCGCGAGCTTTTCGCAGCATTGCGCCATTTTCTTGCGAGCCATCCTGAGCAACTCAAGCCCGGCCCCGAGACAGAATAAACGGACCTGGGCTGATCAGCGGCAGATGAGCATCGGGATAGTGCTGTGCGTGAGAACCCGAGTGGCCTGACTGCCTAGCACGAACTTGGCGAGTCCACGCCGGCCATGTGAAGACATCGCGATGAGGTCGCAGCCGCGTGCTTTTGCTTCTTCAACAATGCCCTCCGCGGGGAACTGATCCCTGACGTGAACAGTCTCACACGCGATTCCAATGCGCTGGGCGGCTTCGTCCACGCGGTCTAAGATCTTTTGAGCATTGGCGGCGGCGGCTTTCTCGTACTCCTCAACTGGGAAGGCAACGGCCCATTCGCCCGACACAGCCGCCGTCCAGGGTTCGGTGACGTTGATTGCCGTCGCCTTAGAGCCAAGCATCTTGGCGAGCGTCAACCCCTGCTCGACGGCCTTTTCAGCCAGCTCGGAGCCATCGGTGGCAATCAAAATATGCGCATACATGGTTTCGTCTTCCTCTGTCTTACGACCTCGTGCCTGGGCAAAAACTTGCGGACACTGTCGCGGGATGCCTTGAGAAGAAACAAGGACTCGACCGCGACCGGGTAGGTATCATCGCGAGGTCGACGTGATCTAACCTTGACGCCGATCAAGTGACAATGGGGTAGGGCGTGGTAGGCGTGCAAATCCATGCGCCTTGCGACCTTCAATCTGGAAAGCCTCGACCTGGGGCCTAAGGCGCAAGTCGCCTTAGAGACCCGGGCTGCCGTGTTGCGTCCGGCACTTGAGCGCGTCGCTGCCGATATCCTCTGTCTGCAAGAGGTTAACGGCCAGCACCTCCCTGGTCAGGCCGAACGCCAGCTCATCGCGCTTGAACGGCTTTTGGAAGGGACACCCTATCAGTACTATGCGCGCGCGACGACTACGGGGCCAAGTGGGCGCGGAGTTTCTGATGTGCACAACCTTGTGACGGTGTCGCGCTTTGCGATCGTTGAGCAGCGTGAGGTGCTGCACGAGCTTGTGCCACCGCCAATGCACACGGGGATTACTGCGCAACCCGGGCGCGGCGAACAGGCCCCCGTGCGCTTTGATCGGCCGCTTTTGTTGACGGAGATAGCACTTCCCCGCGGCGGCACGGTTACCGTAATCAATGTCCACCTTCGCGCGCCACTGGCGAGCCCCGTGGCGGGCCAAAAAACGGGGCCGTTCTCCTGGCGCTCCACTGGCGGCTGGGCGGAAGGGTTTTTTATGTCGGCGCTGAAGCGAGAGGCGCAGGCGCTCGAGCTGCGTCTGCTCGTGGGGCAGCTTCTTGCCCGGGACCCTGCAATGTTTGTGGTCGTTGCTGGTGATTTCAATGCAGAAGACTATGGGCCAACGCTGCGTCTTGCCATTGCGGCAGAGGAGGATGTTGGCGCGAGCGAATTGGCCGCACAGTCGCTCGTCGTCTTGGACCGGGCGATTCCCGCCGACCGGCGATGGAGCGTGCTGCATCATGGGCGCGCGCAGATGCTCGATCACATCCTGGCAAGCCGGAGCCTTTACGGGCATTTCCGGCGCACCGAAGTGCACAACGAAGGGCTGGGTGACGAAGCACTGGGCTACGGCAAGGCGATCCACTCCGCGGCCTCATATCACGCCCCTGTTGTCGCTGAATTCGAGATGGGCGACATGGATTGATCCGCGTCAAGGCTGGGGCGCGGAGGAATGGCAACGGTATGCGCGCGCGCCGATGCATAAGTATTGAGGATCGAACAGATCGGCATTTCCAGCGGGCCCGGAGCACCTAGCGGTCATGCCCGATTTCGCAGAAGAACGCCAGTACATGGTGGAACACCACGTTGAAGCGCGCGGCGTGCGTTCGCCGCTAGTGGTCAACGCCATGAGGACGGTGCCGCGCGAAGAGTTTCTTCCCGCCCACCTGCGTGATGATGCCTACGAGGACACACCACTGCCAATTGGCGAAGGCCAGACAATATCGCAGCCGTATATCGTGGCATTCATGGTCGAGGCGCTGGGCCTAGACCAGGGCGAGGCGGTGCTCGAGATTGGCGCGGGGTCGGGCTACGCAGCAGCGATCCTGTCAAGGATCGCAAGTGACGTTTATACGGTCGAGCGCATCGGCGAGTTGGCGCAAAAGGCGGCGAGCAAGCTGGAGGACCTGCACTACGACAACGTGCACGTTCTTCATGCCGACGGCACACGCGGATGGCCCGATCATGCACCCTATGATGCGATCATCGTGGCTGCGGGTGGACCAGAAATCCACAAGTCATTGAAGAAACAGCTTGAACCCGCATTCCCCAAGTAGACGCCGGATTTCTGCTGCGCTACTGGCGTAATTCCGTTACGATTCAGTCGTTTGGGGCTATTATTTGGGGGCAGTCTTGTCACACCTTGCGGGTGAAAGCGAATACAGTTGACCGGCCCCCACGGAGTAGTCCAGGCGGCATGTTAGTTCATGGCGGCTTCATCGGCTAGATGCTGCGTTGGCGCCGGAGCAAGCCGAGGCTGCGAAGGTGGCCACGCAGCAAGTGCTGGAATGAAGACCTCGGGTGC
>JAAERO010000419.1 GCA_024230315.1 Hyphomicrobium sp. | reverse complement strand
GGAACGGCCCTCAACGAATACAAAATGACGAACCGCCGCATACGTCTCCACGGTATACATCCCCGCTAACCCCTCCCGATTCGGAAAAGATCAGCCTAGCCAGTGGCCGGCTTTTAAACCGCCACGCAGCTGCAATAAGCTGCCGCTCCACTGGCCCAGTATTGCGCCGCCGTCTACAATGGCACGGCGGAGGTGATGCTAGCCCGCGTCGACGGCGAGATCGTCAGCTTCAATATCTCGCTGGCTGATCCCAACCGGCTGCTCGCCAAATATATTGGCATGCGCTACCCCGCCGCGCGCGAGCACAATCTCTACTTCGTCAATTGGATGGCAATGGTCCGCCACTGCATCGAGCGCGGCATTCCTTGGATGCAAATCGGTCAGACGTCTTACCGCCAGAAGGCGCGGCTGGGGTGCAAGTTGAAGCGAAGCTGGATCTACTTCAAGCACCGCAACCCGCTGATCAACCCGCTGTTCAAAGTATTCGGCCCGATGATGGCGTTCGACAAGATGGACCCGGATCTACAGGCTCTTGGCGAGGACGCACCCTACATTGAGCCTGGCGCCGCCCCATAAAATTGTCATTCGAGATCCAGTTTTGAGCGCCGCAGTTTCTTGACCCGCGAGCGTTTTGACTTGTTCTCGCGGCGCATTTCTTTCGATGCCCGTGGCGGCTTGGTTGCCACGCGCCGCTTCGGCACGATAGCCGCCTTCCGGATAAGTTTGAGCAGTCGGTCGCGGGCGTCTTCACGGTTGCGCTCCTGTGTCCGGAATCGCTCGGCGCGAATGACCAGCACACCCTCGTCGGTGAGACGCCGTCCGGCTAGCCGCGCCAATCGTGCGGCCACACTCGGCGGCAGGGCTGCACACCGTCGCACATCGAAACGCAACTCGACCGCCGTTGCGACCTTATTGACGTTCTGCCCACCGGGACCGGAGGCGCGAATGAACCGCTCCTCCAATTCGCGCTCATCGATCGCAATGTCGTTGGTGATTTGGATCATCGCCGTTCTTGCCCTCGATGCAGCCCGCGCGGACAACGTGCTATTCTCTCGCCCGCCCCTTTGCATCGACGAATATCAGACGATTGGAAAAGGGATCAGTGACCATCATCTCACGTGTGCCCCAGGGCATGTCTTCAATGCCTGGGCGCGCGTAGGCGTATTGCCGGCCAATAATCTCCCCGCGAAACGCGTCAAGATCACCGACATAGATGCGCACGGCAGCGCCCGGTGAGCAATCACCGTGGTGTTCGGAGAGGTGCAGCTGGCAGGCACCGCGCGAGACTTGCATATAGAGCGGAAAGCCGGGCTCGAACCTGTGCTCCCAATCGACGGCGAAACCGAGGAAACCCAGATAGAATTCGCGGGCCTTGGCTTCGTCGAACATCCTAAGCATCGAAATCGTTGGACCGAACTGCATGGTTGCTTCCTTCATCGTCTCCACCAGCCTTTAAGATCGCGAATGATCTCGCGCGCCGCGTTGTGCCCAGGTGCGCCGGTTACACCGCCGCCTGGGTGCGCACCGGAACCGCACAGGTAGAGCCGGCCAACCGGCATACGGTAATCGGCAAACCCAAGCTGGGGACGGGCAGAAAAAAGCTGATTGAGTGATAGCGCGCCGTGGAAGATGTCACCATCGATCATGCCAAAGCGTTGTTCCAGATCGCGCGGCGAGAGCACCTGCCGGGCGATGACAGCTTGTTTAAAGTTGGGCGCGTGCCGATTGACGGTCTCAATAACCAGATCGGCGAAGGTCTCCGCCTCGCGTGGGTCCTCCCACCTGCGGCGACCGGGAAGATGCGGAGCGACGTGTTGCACAAACAGGCTCGCCACATGCAGGCCCTTAGGCGCCAAGGTGGAATCGAGCGTGGACGGGATCAGCATCTCGATAACGGGGGCACGCGACCAGCCTTCAAGGCGCGCATCGAGATAGGCGCGTTCCAGATACTCTAGCGTGGGACCAAAGATGATACCGGCACCGTGGTGATCCTGCTGATCTTTGCCGGGACGGCAGATGAAGTCGGGAAGCTCCGAAAGTGCAACGTTCATCCGAAATGTGCCCGACCCAGACGTGATGTTCGTGAAACGATCGCGCAATTGGGGTGCTACCGCTCCTTCAGGCACGAGGTCGCGAAACAAAAGCTTCGGCGGAATATTGGCGGCGACCGCGCGCGCGGCGATCTCCTCGCCCGTATCGAGCACAACACCGCTTGCAGTGCCGTCTTTAATCAACAACCGCGCCACGGAGGCCCCCGTACGAATGCGCGCACCGCGCGCTTTCGCCGACATTGCCATCGCGCGCGTAATCGCCCCCATGCCGCCAATGGCATGTCCCCATGCACCGCGCTTGCCGTTCACCTCACCGAAACAATGATGCAGCAGCACGTAGGCCGTTCCCGGAGTGGATGGGGCAGCGTAGTTGCCCACGATGCCATCGAAAGCAAAAGCGCCTTTGACCACTTCACTCTCAAACCAAGCATCGAGAAAATCGGCAGCGCTCTTGGTGAACAGATCTAGGAGTACGCGCTTGTCATCGATATTGAGCCCGAAGATGCGGCGCCCAACGCCTGCGCCCTTCAGGATTTCCAGCACACCACCACCGGCATTTGGCGGCGTGCGCAGCACAAGATCGCGCAATACGTCGCCCGCGCGTGTCAACGTCGCCTCGTAGGCGGGAAGACGTTCTGCATCATTTTGAGAGAATTTCGCGATCGCTGCTTGGCGGGAACGCATGTCTTCACGCAACAAGAGAAAGCGGCCCTCATCGACCGGCCAGAAGTTGGCCACCGGGCGCTCCACAATACTCAGCCCGTGGTCGGCAAGATTCAGATCGGCGATAACCGTTGGATTGAGCAGGCTCACCGTGTAGGCCGCAACAGAGTTGCGATAGCCAGGGTGGAACTCCTCTGTCAGCGCGGCCCCGCCTACAACCTCGTTCTTCTCAAACACGAGCACATCGAGCCCCGCAGCCGCAAGATAGGCTGCGCAGGTCAGACCGTTGTGGCCCCCGCCGATAATAGCGACGTCGACGATCCTCGATTCTGTCATGCGTGGCTTGTCGCCGATTTTTGCCCAACTTGGCAATGCAGGGCTCAGCCTGCGTACACCGCATGCAGCCGCGAATGAGATCAGCCTTGCGCCTTTTTTAGAATTTAGCCTACACCGCCCCAGGTACAGCGCAGTTTGCGGCACGTTCTCCTGCGGCCCATACCCCTACACGACGTCGGGACAAAGCGGCAGACACGGCAGCTATAGCTCGACAGGCAGCCGCGATACGAGCCGCCTCGCCCAAAATTGCAGGTGCGAATGGTCTGGCAGTCGCGCTGATGGTTAATGAGGCCGCCAGGGCCTGCCTGCGCTATCGCCGGCGTGGTAAACGTCGTCGCGGCTAGCAACGAAACAAGCGTCATCGAGAGCAGTGCCAAGCGCCGCATGGCTCATCGTCCGGTTAGTCTTAGGACCTGACACCAATGTCGATGAGATGAGAAGGGATGGCAAGCGGCCGGCAATGACATGGTGCACGAGCAGCACCCGTGTGTGCCGTTGTGGTCATTTCCGCAAGGCAGAAGCTTTGGGCCTATTCAGCCGCCTTCCGGGCCGGCTGCACGTAAGCCATATAATCGTTGAATAGATCTTCGCTGATTTTGCCAGGCGTGTAGCGGTGCTCGTCGATCTCCGATACCGGGGTCACTTCGGCTGCGGTGCCCGTTAGAAAGGCCTCCGAGAAGTCGGCCAGTTCCTCTGGCATGATCGTGCGCTCCACAATCTCATAGCCGCGCTTCTTAGCAAGCTCGATTACGGTGCGGCGGGTGATGCCGTCGAGGAAGCAACTGGCATCAGGCGTATGTATCACGCCATCCTTGACGAAGAAGATGTTGGCGCCCGTGCACTCAGCGACATGCCCGCGCCAGTCGAGCATCAATGCGTCGGCATAGCCTGCCGCTTCCGCACGGTCCTTTTCGATGGTGCAAATCATATAAAGGCCTGCGGCTTTGCTCTTGCTTGGCGCCGTTTTTGGATCGGGCCGGCGATACTTTGCCGTCGTCAGGCGAATGCCCTTAAGGCGTTGATCGAGCGGAAAGTAGGACCCCCACTCCCACGCCGCAACCGACAAGTGTATCTTCATGGCCTGCGCCGACACGCCAATTTGCTCGCTGCCGCGCCATGCAATAGGGCGAATATAGCAATCGGACAGGTTGTTGGCCTTGACCACGTCGCGGCAGATCTGATCAATTTTTTCGACGGTATAGGGAATCTCGTAATCCAAAGCGCGCGCGCTCTCCATCAAACGCTGTGAGTGCTCGGTAAGCCTAAAGATTTCTCCACCATAAGCCCGCAAGCCCTCAAAGACCGCACTGCCATAATGTAGTGCATGGCTGAGTATGTGAATGTTGGCCTCGCGCCAAGGCACAAGCCCTCCATCAAGCCAGATGAAACCATCACGATCGTCAAAAGGAGCGGGCGCAGCCATACATATTCTCCATGGAGTATCGCACGTAGGATACACCCCTTGAAACGCTCAAATTTGAGGCAGCGAACACAGATAAAAAACCGCCAAACAGCTTGACCGATCAAAATGTACGGGGCCTGCTGCTCGCGTGAACTTGCTCAACTGTTAGCGCAAATTTACTTGCCACGAGTATCAATCGGGGCCAAATATGTCAACATGACTGACATTTCGTCCCAAGGCGTATCCGATCGCCGCAAATTGCGTTCCAACGGGTCTGGTCCAAGCACCAATGGTGCGCGACAAGACACCCCCGATCCCTGTCATCGAGAGGAACTCGTCGCTTATGCCGAGCTTCTCTTTTTTGCCTATCGCGACTTCACCTCAGACCCGGACGCGGCGCTAGAACAGTATGGTTTCGGCCGTGCGCACCACCGCGTTCTTCACTTCGTTCACCGCCATCCGGGCTTGCGCGTCGCCAACCTGCTCGACATCTTGAAGATCACCAAGCAGAGCCTCGCACGCGTGCTGAAGCAGCTAATAGACAAGGGATTTGTCCTGCAGAAAGCTGGCAACGCAGACCGCCGCGAAAGGCGACTATTCGTGACCGCAAAGGGCGGCCGGCTGATAGAGAAGTTGACCTCCCTCCAAGTAAAGCGCATCGAGGAAGCGCTCGCTACGGCAGGCCCTGGCGCGCGGCAATTCACACGTCGCTTCCTTTTTGCCATGATTAGCCAGTCCGATCGGGACCGTGTCGAGACGCTGATTAAGCTGCCGCCGGGCACTAACAGCGATGATTGGACCGAGGGCGGAACGTGAAAGCCGCAATGATCACATCCTCCGAACCATTACCCGATAACGCTCCGCATGTTCTGGTCGTCGACGACGATCAGAAAATTCGGGATCTGCTCGCGCGCTATTTGGTTGAGCATGGGTTTCGCGTGACGACGGCGGCAGACGCGCAGAGCGCGCGGTCGGGAATGCGCGGGCTTGAATTCGACGTCATTCTGCTCGACGTGATGATGCCTGGCGAAAGCGGCCTCGACCTAGCCCGCGAACTGAAATCCACGCGCTCCGTGCCCATCTGCATGCTGACCGCGCGCGCTGAGCCCGTGCACCGTATCGAGGGCCTAGAGGCTGGCGTCGACGACTACTTGCCCAAGCCCTTTGAGCCACGCGAGCTGCTGCTGCGGCTACGCAATATCTTGAAGCGGGGTCAAAGCCCGTCAGGCCCTCACGAAGAAATCCGCATGGGCGACTACGTTTTCCATGTGACGCGCGGTGAGTTGAAATGCGAGGAAAAGACGGTCAGGCTTACGGAGCGTGAGCGCGATCTTCTGAGGCTGTTCGCCCATCGCCTAGGCACGCCGATCCAACGGCACGAGCTATGCAGCGAGGACTCTACAGGCAACGATCGCGCCATCGACGTCCAGATCAACCGTTTGCGACGCAAGATTGAGACAGATCCCTCTAATCCGGTGTATCTCCAGACGGTACGCGGCAAAGGATACATTCTCTACTCAGATTGAATGAGCCGACGAGGTCCGGCTCTCTTCGGGATTCGCTCAGATGCTCGCAAGAGGCGACGAAGCTACGGAAGCATCGCCCCAGCGATGGCTGCGCTTGCCCCAATGGTTGCGCGCCACCTTCGCCCGCCTTCCATCGCGTCCAGACTTGAAGGCGGCGAGCAAACTGGTCCGCGCGCGCTTGCCCGCCATCAATATTCCACACTGGGCCAACGCGGCGCTTACATGGTTCCGCGAAACTCATACCGCGAACATGACCCGGCTCGGCAATTTGTTCGCCGAATTGCTGCCCAAAGGCCTCTATGCGCGCGCGCTGATCATCATCATCGCCCCGATCGTCGTGCTGGAGGGCGTCGTCGCGTTCGTCTTTATGGAACGGCACTGGGAAGCGGTAACGCGGCGACTTTCAGAATCGACCGCGCGTGACATCGCGGCTCTCATCGATATTTATGAGGAACAACCCAAGAGTTCCGACCACAGCCAGCTCATCGAGATGGCGCGCGATCGCCTCAAACTATCCATGCAAATACTGCCAGGTGACGATCTGCCGGCACCTCGGCCGAAACCGTTTTTTGCGCTGCTCGACCGCGCATTGTCCGAAGAGATCCATCTCCAGGTTAATCGCCCATTCTGGATCGATACTGTCGGCGAGTCCCGACACGTAGAAATCCGCGTTAAGCACGACGAGGCGATTTTGCGCTTCGTCGCCAGACGCTCTCAGACGTATGCCTCCAACTCACACATCTTCCTTTTGTGGATGATCGGTTCCTCTGTCATCCTTCTAACCGTCGCGATCCTTTTCTTGCGCAATCAGATTCGCCCGATTTTGCGTCTCGCCGAGGCAGCCGACGCGTTCGGCAAGGGCCGCAGAGTGCCCGAAGGCTTCCGCCCGCGCGGAGCGCGCGAGGTGCGCCAGGCCGCGCAGGCCTTCTTGGAAATGAGCGATCGCATCACCACGCACGTCGATCAGCGCACGACAATGCTGGCGGGTGTCAGCCACGACCTGCGCACGATCCTGACCCGCTTTAAGCTCGAACTTGCGCTCTTGGGCAATACGCCGGCTGCGAACTCGCTGCAGGGCGACGTCCACGAGATGCAGGATATGCTCGAGGACTACCTCGACTTCGCCAAGGGCGACGGCGGTGAGGAAGCCGCCCCTACCAAACTACGCGAATTGCTCGAGGAGATTAAGGACGAGGCGCAGGTCTACCGTACGCCGATCACTGTCAAATTAAGAAGACGCAGCAAGGAGCTGGTGCTGCCGCTCAAACGCCAAGCCATCAAGCGCGCCATTACCAATCTCGTATCCAACGCCGCCCGATTTGGCGACCAGATCGTGATCCGCGCGGCAACCGAAGGACGGTGGCTACGTATCGAAGTCGACGACAACGGCCCCGGGATCCCGGCTTCGGAACGCGCGAACGTTTTTAAGGCCTTCTACCGGCTCGGCCACGCGCGCAATCAGGACGAAGGCAATACCGGGCTCGGGCTTGCGATCGCGCGCGACATCGCCAAAAGCCATGGCGGCGACATAACCCTCGGCGAAAGCTCCATGGGCGGTTTGCGGGCGGTCATCTCCGTCCCGCTCTAAGTCCCCACCTGTTGTTGGCTCCCTACTAGACGGACGCCTCAGGAGGCGGCTGGGATGCGTGCGGCGTTTCTTTTCGCGACTGCGCCTTCCTTGAGCGGCTCGCAACGGCGGAGACAAGGCCGCGCAGCGTGCTTAGCGCACTATCGATGGACTTCAACGTGCGCTCACCGCGCCGCAGCCTACGGTCAAGCACCGCCATGGTCCTTGCTAAGCCAGGATCGTCATCCTCAAGCCAGGTGCTAAAAACCGAGACGTAAAGCGCGGCAAGCCCGCCAACACGCAACTGCCCATCGAGGCCATCTGGGCTGATACCGGCCGTGCGCAGCATCCATGCCTGCGATGATAGAACCGCACCGAGCAGCGCCGGCTCAGCCGGCCAGGCAGCTGCGATGGACTTCAATGCGGACTTGTAAGGCGCAAGGCTGTCAAAGCGGCTCATCACGACTTCAAAAATGGCATCACGGGAGAACTGGTCTTGCGCACGCTTTGGCGCGCGCGCAACCACCTCATCATCAATGGCGCGCGTGAAGGCCGCCAGAATTTCTCCCTTGGAATTGAACGTATTGCGCAAGTCGACAAGGCTTACACTGGCAGCATCACCAATATCGACAAGCGTGATGCCGTACCACGGGCGCTCGCCGGCAAGCCGCAGCGCTGCTGCAACGATGCGCCCGTTGGTGATCGTCAGATCGAGCATGGGTCAACTCCCGGTTTCCTAGAGCCTGATCGTATCACTTGGAAGCACCTGGCCCGTTCCAAATGAAACGTGAATCACATCTCTACACTTTTGATTGAGAGCAAGATTCACTTATCTGTTGGACACCTCCCTGGCTTGGCGAGCGATTCCATCAAGAACGATCTTGCTCTAGGCCCTAGAGTTAGGAGGACGCGACCAAGAATGGAAGCGGCAGATGCCTAGCTTCCGGATTCTTCGCTGCTGGGCGTACTTCGGGCCAATAACAGCCGGGCAACGTAGAGCGCCAGTACCGCGCCAATGATCTCCGCCAGTAGAAATGGCCCCACGTCCAGCGGCTGAATTCCTGAGAACGTATTTGTAAGCGCACGGGCGATCGTCACGGCCGGATTGGCAAAGGAGGCTGAGACCGTGAACCAATAGGCCGACGCGATGTAGAGACCGACGCAGGGACCAACGGCTCCGTGCCGTGAGCGCAGCGTGAGTAATATCGTCAGGACGAGCCCGAACGTCGCCACGACTTCTGCAAGCCACTGGGGCGCTCCATTACGCTCCGTTACCGAAAATTGGAACAGCGTTTCAGCGAACATGGCGTGCGCTACCATGACGCCCACCAGGCCGCCCACAATTTGGCTGGCGATGTAGGCGAAAAATTCAGATTTCCCAAGCGTACCGTTGAGCCGCATCACGAGCGAGACGGTAGGGTTAAGGTGCGCGCCGGAGATTGGTGCAAACATGATGATGAGCATCACCAGGATTGCACCTGTTGCGACCCCGTTCGCGAACAGCGCCAAGCCGACGTTCCCGTCCGAAAGACGCTCCGCCATGATGCCCGAACCAACCACGGTTCCTACGAGAAAGCCGGTCCCCGTGAACTCGGCAGCAAGCTTCTGGCGCAAGTCAAAGACAGAGTTGCTCATCAAGCATCCTGTTTGCTGGAGGCGGTCTCGGTGCGGCCGATATCGTCGAGGCGCTTTTGCAACGCAAGCTCGTCGAGCTCCTCGAACGGCAAGTTCACAAAAATGCTGATGCGCTGATACAGCATACGATGTGCGTCAGCGAACGCGTGGCGCCGCTCCGCTTCCCTACCCTCAGCACTGGACGGGTCAGGCACGCCCCAGTGCACCGTCATTGGCTGACCGAGCCAGATCGGGCACGTCTCTTTGGCGGCGTCGTCACAAACGGTGAGTACGAAGTCGAGAGGCGGTGCATCAGCAGATGTAAACTCTTCCCACGATTTGGAGCTGAGGTTGCGCGTGTCGTAGTTGAGACGCTTTAAGAGATCGAGAGCGAAGGGATGGATCTCGCCGCTCGGCTGGCTGCCCGCACTGAATCCTTTGAACTTGCCTCGCCCCAGGAATTTGATGATGGACTCAGCGATTATGGAGCGTGCGGAGTTATGGGTGCACAGAAACAACACGTTCATTTGCCGATCGCTCATTGGTCGGTCACTTTCTGACGACGCAAAGCCGCCGCAACGCCGGCGCCGCACAACTCCGGCCTACGCTGACAACACTCCTCTGTTAGAAAGGACAGAAGCTGGAGCATCCCCTCGATGTCGACGCTGTAGCGAACAAAGCGTCCGTCCCGCCACGAACGCACGAGGCCGGCGCGATCCAGCTCCTTCATGTGAAACGAAAGACTTGGAGCCGCGATGCCAATGCATTTGGCAATCTAGCCCGCCGCCAATCCGGAGGAGCCCTCCACAACAAGCCGGCGAAAGATCGCTAGCCGGTGTTCATGGGCGAGGGCGGCAAAGGCTTTGACGGCGTCAGTTTGCTCCATAATTTTGTCACTACATGAATTCTTGAAATATGCAATTAGGGGTACTTCGCCCCGCCCCTTTGCGGCTATTCGCTAGGATTGCTTCAGGTCCTCGCACCCCCTCAAGGGCGCGCACGATCGCGTGAGCCCGACTGATTAGCTCTTGCATGCTTTGTAACAGTATATCATAACTATCGGCATGCTGGCTCGTACCAGCAGATAGGCAAGCAATCCTTTGGCTCACTCCATGTATTCATGTTTGGATGCGGTAGGGCCCAGCACGCAACGGCCTAGAACTTACCTCCTCGGTTCGGTGTTTTCAGGCCATACCGCATCAAAACCTCAGCCCGCCGGAGCGCCAAGCGCTCGCTGAGGTTTGCAACAATGCGGCCGCGACTGGCGCTGAGCATTACGCTCACTTCGCCAAATCGCGGCCGCGTTTGGTTGCTTCGGCCACGGCCGCCTTCAGAAGCGGGCGCAGACCTTCAGGTCCATTGAGAATGGCAAGTGCGGCAGCTGTCGTGCCGCCCGGCGATGTGACATGCTCTCTCAGCTTTGACACATGTAGATCTGTTTGGTCGAGCAAAGCGGCCGAACCAGTGACGGTAGCGCGCGCCAAGTCCTCGGCAAGCTCGGCATCCAGGCCAGCAGCCTGACCCGCCTCCGCTAAGCACTCCACCAGCAAGAACACATAGGCTGGTCCCGACCCCGACACGGCCGTCACAGGATCGAGGAGCGACTCGTCCTCGACCCATAAGACTTTGCCTAAGGAAGACAGAAGCTCATCGGCGAACTTCCTTTGCGCCGGCGACACATGCAGATTGGGTGCCGCAACAGTGATCCCGCGACCGATCGCTGCCGGTGTATTCGGCATGGCGCGAATGACCGACGTTCGTTCTGGCAGTTGCGCTTCAATGCTCTGCAAGCTGCGGCCCGCCGCAATCGATAGCACAAGGGTGTCGGGACCGGCATGTTTGGCGAGCGGCGCCAACGCCTCATCCATCATCTGCGGTTTGACCGCCAAGAGAATGATGGACGGCGGCTCGCCTAATGCGTCGATCGCCGGCGCACAGCGGATGCCGTGCTTGGCAAGCAACGCGGCCATTTCAGCGCTCGGCGCCGGATCTTGCACGAGAATGCGTTCGGACCTGAGGCCACGGGCGAGGAGACCTGACAGAACAGCACCGCCCATCTTCCCCACACCGGCCAATAGCAGCGGGCCCTGCAGAATGAAGCTCATGAGCGGAACCTGACGTTGGAGACCTAAGCTTGGCCCTCTGTGTCGAACATGGTGGACACGAGCGCCTCCCGGCTTTCCTTACCCGCCCAGACCACAAACTGAAAGGCCTGGTAGTAGCGTTCGCACGCCTCAAGGGCAGCTCTTAGCATCGCCTCGCACTGGGCGGGCGTGCCCACCGTGTCGTTGAGAAGCAGCGCATGGCGGAACATGATCAGGCCTTCCTGGGTCCACAGATCGAAATGTCCGAGCCAGAGCTGCTCGTTGATCTGCGCAACGAGGCGGTACATTTCGTTGAGGCGATTGCTGGGAACCTTGAAATCGAAGGCGCACGCTAGGTGCAGCGCTTGGAGGTCGTCGCGCCAGTTGAGCGACACATGGTAGTCAGCCCAAGCACCGGCCACGATAAGCGTTAGCTCATCGTGGCTCGCGCGATCGCACCTCCAATCATGAGAAGCCGCGAGCCGCTCGACAAGGTCGATGGGGTTACTCACACGCTCATAACCAGTTTCACCCGATGCCATATCAAGTTTCCTCGGCGTCACGCGCACCTTCCGCAGCAAGCAACAGGTTAACTGTGCCGTAATGCTAATCGGCCAACGGGCGCGACAAAATCAGAGCGCGATGCGAGTCGCAAGTTCGAGATGGCATTGTCCACGGCCAAAGTGGCCGGCACACGGCACTTGGGGAAAATCACTATAAAACTTCACCCCTGATATTGTGAAACACCGATATTCACGGGGATAAAATGGCGTCACGTAATAATCACGCGGGAGCCTTGCTCTCCGCAATGTGCGCTTCAAGCGCCGCAATGCGTGCTTCCAGCCTTTCGTTCTCAGCCCGTGCCTTCTCGGCCATCGCCTTCACAGCCTCGAACTCCTCGCGTTGGACAACATCCATATCGCGCAGAAAGCGCTCGCCTTGCGCCCTCATCAAGGTGTCAACCTCGCGCTTGAGACCATCGGCCGCGCCGGCCGCATCTGTCATCAGCTTTGCAATCTCATCGAGGAAACGATTGTTGGTCTGCGTCATGGAACGGCACTCTGCTTAGCGGCGGGCAGCAAGCGCAGGCCTCTTGGGCGCGCCAGCGTCGCGAGGGGATCATTTGGCAGGACTATGGAGTGACCGGCCCCCACGGAGTAGTCCAGGCGGCATGTTAGTTCATGGCGGCTTCATCGGCTAGATGCTGCGTTGGCGCCGGAGCAAGCCGAGGCTGCGAAGGTGGCCACGCAGCAAGTGCTGGAATGAAGACCTCGGGTGC
>JAAERO010000418.1 GCA_024230315.1 Hyphomicrobium sp. | reverse complement strand
GCACCCGAGGTCTTCATTCCAGCACTTGCTGCGTGGCCACCTTCGCAGCCTCGGCTTGCTCCGGCGCCAACGCAGCATCTAGCCGATGAAGCCGCCATGAACTAACATGCCGCCTGGACTACTCCGTGGGGGCCGGTCAGGACGTGCCTATGAGGTCGGTGATCGGATGCCACGCTCTTTGCGGCTAGGTACGACGGGCGCAATCGGATCGTTCCCACCACCGCTTGAGACGCCGACAGAAAAAAGACGGCTTGTTCGAACGTTAGCAGTCTGGAGCGCGCCGGGCTGGCAATCGGTGCGTAATTTGAGGGGCTTCGGGGCGTTTTGATCCGTAAGTGGCCGATTCGACACAGTCAATGGGCAACTTGCAATAACAATAGTCCTCTGTCAGATTACGAACCGACGAGGTGGAATGTTGTTACGGTTTGTGGGGACAATGACAGAGGCGGCGGCGTCCCCGCATGCAATACGGGTTTCCGCACTATCAGGTCCGCCGCATTTCCTGGTAGGTCGGAAATTCGTGGTACGGTCTTAGCGGCTAGAGTGGCCTCCTCGTTGAAGCTGCACCGGACCAGCCACGGCGCCAGGCGGGGAGTCAATGCCCTCTTTGACAAACCACTTGGTTACTAGACCAGGGTCTGTGACTTTCTCGGACTTTAAAATACCCCGCTGCCGGGTTGAGTTGCGGGCCCTGGGCAAGTCCTCTCCTTAGCCGACATTCCCCGGATGACACTGCATCGATGATGGAGTGCGCCAATTTCCGTTCCTCGAAGCAGGAACTGCGGTAATCAGACCCTCACTTGCCGCCACTGTGGCTGGCGAGCGTCAAGTCTGGCCGTTTGGTGTT
>JAAERO010000417.1 GCA_024230315.1 Hyphomicrobium sp. | reverse complement strand
TTAGTGCCAGAGAACTTCAAAGGCCCCCCCTGTGAACTGCGCGAACCTGGTGTTTGCAAGCGGCGCAGCAGCCGCGAACGATCCGGACCATGGCTTAAAAGATTGTCCACACGCCGATAGATAAAACGAAGCGTCTCTTCGGCCATGGCCGTATCAACGGCATCAAAGCGGGCTGTAAAAGTGCACGTGGCGTCTTCACCAGGGATCAAGTTTACGGTGACCGCACTGTCATCGACGGAATAATCTTGCGCATCACACGAGATCGACGCCAAAGACCACGCCTTGTTGGGCTGAGAGACTTGAGAAATGTCATACTTGCCCGACTGGAGGTCATCGAATGTCTTCTCGTAGTTCCCGCCACTTGGTAGCGAAAATGGTTCAAGATTTCCGTCACCAAACCCAAACCTCTGATTGGCACCAAGCGAGCCATCCTCAAGGCCAAGAATAATCGTCAGTGATCCGGGGGCGGCTTTGTAGTCCGCGGTCACAGAGGCTTTATTCGATTCGACCGAACTGCTGTCGGGTCCGTTCCCCTGCGCTTGAGCCGCATTGGTAATCGTCCCCTCATCAACGTCAGACTGCGTTACCGCATCAGTGACGTCGCACGTTTGTGATTGATTAGGATCGAGTGTGTCTACGGTGCACGGGTCGCCACGGCTGCCCGTTATGGTGACATCGGTTAAAGTCACATTGCCGTTGTTGGTGACCTCATAAGTGTAGGTCAGCTCCTCGCCGACCGCGCTGTACGTGTCAGGGTCGACGCTCATTCCAAGCTCCAGGTCTGCTACCTGCTTGATGTCGGTTTCCGCCTCTGCGGTCGCGAACGTGTCGTATTTATCATCAGCGAGTGCTTCGTTCGTTACCAAGCCAGCATCAATGTCATCTTGGGTGATTTGATAGGTGGCCGTACAAGTCTGAGAAGTGCCGGGCCGAAGGTTCCCGATGGTATTACCCCCCGATCCACAGGTGATCACGTCACCCTTGCTGTCGGAGATCCAAACGGTCGACAATAACGCCTCGCCGGTATTTTCCACCTCGTACTTGTAATCGATTTTGTTGCCCGGTTGTGGCGGCTCGACGAAGTTGGCCTCAGCGGTTAAGGTAAGCTTCAGACCGGTTGCGGCTTCGTTGGTGAACGTGCACGTTATATGTGGGTTCACGCCAGTCAATTGGACCTGGATAGCGTTGGGGTCGTCAGTTACTAGAATGCAACCATCACCAGAACGACCAGTCACACTCCATCCTAAATCAAACATCCACTCCCTAATTTCGTAGGTGCCGTAAGGCCGATTAAATGTTTTGGAGTTTACGCTGTCACCGTTTAGCCAGAAATCCTCACGTTCTCCGTGTGGGAGGTCCCGAATCTGAAAATCAAAAGTCTCGCTTGAATCGCCGAAAGCGACCTTTTTTATGATCGTGATTGTACCGTCTCTGGCTTTATTAGTGAACGTGCACGTAATATTTTGGCCCTGTTTAAGATCATCGACGGCTATAGAATCATAGAAGGCTTCCATACACCCAGCACCACTTCTCCCAGGTTGGCGCCACCCTGAGGGTATCGTCTCTCTAATAAGGTAGCTGCCGGGATCGAGGTCGAATGTTTGAGAATTTTCGCCGTCAAGGCCGCTCAGATGGAAGGTCTGGTTGAATGTGCCGCCCGATATTTGTCGAATATTAAATTCAAAGGTTTCACCTAGATTTCCGACGGCGATGTTGTTTTTGATCGTGATTGTGCCGGCCGCCTCAGCAGCATCTGTCCCCCACGCATTGAAGGCAAACACGGTGCACGCAACGACCAGCAGTCGTTGCAATGTGGCAGCGAGTGTGGCAGCGAGTGTTCTTCCCCTCGACAGAGCGAGAGTCCTCCCTCACGTGCATGACGCGCTTTTAGGCAGCGTCATGTCCTTGATCCCCGTTTGCGCAAAACTTACTTGCCCAGTCTCCCCCGCTGGTTCCGACCGAGACAATCGCCCTGTGTCCTGACAGCTCCTCACTGCACCCAGGTGTAAGTGACAGCATGCAAAGAAACGCCCTGTCGATCCAACACACTCGACGCTAAGTCCGCCCTTCCGACACACTCCACATCGCGCATAACCACGCATACTTGGGCGATGACCTCAGACGCGTGACGGCGTCCTCGCTCCTCAGATGAAAATACGCAGAGTTTATGCGTGTTTATCGGGGGGGGGGGCG
>JAAERO010000416.1 GCA_024230315.1 Hyphomicrobium sp. | reverse complement strand
TTGAAAAAACTCGATTTTGGGGGTTTTTGGGATATTTCAAGTATCTGTTTCGACCCGAAAACCTAGTTAAATTGATATGGCATGTAGAGAAAATGAAAGAGCACGTCAAGGGCTTGACTTTGGTATATTTGCCAAAAAAATTGAGATATTATTTCTACATAATTTAGGTGTTTGAAATTTCAATTTTTGGGTATTATGAATTAGCATGTACGTTTTTTAGCGACTTTCAGACGACTGTTTCTACCCTTTTCCGTTAAGCTAAGACCTTATGAAATATACCAAAGTCAAGAGCACATAAAGAGCTTTAATTTGGTATGTTTACCATATAACTAGCATTAATATTTCTATGCATTTTATCAACTTGAAAAAACTCGATTTTGGGGGTTTTTGGGATATTTCAAGTATCTGTTTCGACCCGAAAACCTAGTTAAATTGATATGGCATGTAGAGAAAATGAAAGAGCACGTCAAGGGCTTGACTTTGGTATATTTGCCAAAAAAAT
>JAAERO010000415.1 GCA_024230315.1 Hyphomicrobium sp. | reverse complement strand
GGCGCGAAAGCTCTCCCACCTAACAAGCTTGTCGATCGCCTCAAGCCGATCACCTTTCTTCGACAGAAGCTCAAGCCGCCTGTCGGAATCGAAAAACCCAATCTGCGCCATCGTGCCCCGCCCGAATCAATCTGTCAGGCACGACACTCGCATGGATCGGAGTATGGGTTATTTTTCGAGGTGCCCCTAAGGGATCGCGACGCAACGTGGGCAGCCCAGCCGCTAAAAAGGCAAGGCTTCACCGGAGTCGCCACGCTGCCGCTTGCCACACTGCATCTACCCTTCAAAAGCGAAGACGAATACCTTGCGATCCTGTCATCGTCGATGCGCAGCGACCTGCGAAAGAAGATGCGGCGCGCGAGCAAGGTGAAGTTCGAGTTTCGCGACTCGATCGCCGATATCGAGGACGAGATCGCCGCCCTGTTCGAGGAGACGCGCGCCAACAGCAAGGTCGATTTTGGCTCTTTCGATGAAGTTCCCGCCACGTATTTCCGCGAAGTAATGGGCAACTGCGATGGCATGTCAACGGCGGAGTAAAAACCGGCCACCGTGACGGAGTAACATTAGGCCAGCTGATGTAGGGGCGGTTGAAGCAGGAAGGCCCCTTTAGCTAAAGGGGCCTTCTTGTTTTCGGCGGTTGGTGTGGTGCTGTCAGGTTGTG
>JAAERO010000414.1 GCA_024230315.1 Hyphomicrobium sp. | reverse complement strand
GTACCTGAAGCAGAAATATCTATCGCACCGTCTGCTCGACGACTATGACGCCATCCAAGAGGCTGCATGCGATGCATGGAACAGGATGAGCAATGAGGCAGGGCGCATCACATCGCTACGTTCCTATCCATGGATCATCAGCTGTGTCAGTTCTTAGGTGCGGCGGTATAAGCAACGGAAAGAGGCTGTTGCAGATGCATTCCCACCTCTAGCGATAGAGAGACGGAGAGCAGCTGCAGGTTTGAGATAAAAATGCCAGATAGGCGGCGTGAGTGTGGGCAAATCAGTTTAGAGTGCCGACGAGATTTCGGACGAGGGGACACGAATGAGCGGAAATGCAACTCGCAAATTAACTGAGGCGACCGACGCCTTCATGCATGATCTTGAGGGTGCGCGAGAGACCATGATGCGCATTGCGCAAATTCAGGCCAAGATGTCACAAACCATGGACGAATGCCTGGCCGAGTTTCGTGAGTTGTTTCCAACGCCTGAGCCGCAACAGCTGCAGCCGACGAACGACTATGACGATCCGGGGCCTCTAAACCAAGAAGAGCTGCCGCGGATGATGCAACCGGCGAACAGCAAGCGTTACGACCAATAAGACAGGCGCAACGCTTAAGGTCCGTCGCGTTACGGACCTTTCAGATCAATCCCATACGGCTCTGGCCAGCAGTGGGCTTTGCGCTCATTGCAATGCGTGCATTTCAGCCGGCGCGCAATGGTGAGTAGAGTCGTTTGCATATCGAGGTGGTGTTCAACAGCGAAGGTACGAG
This sequence comes from Hyphomicrobium sp., assembly GCA_024230315.1. GTDB lineage: Bacteria > Pseudomonadota > Alphaproteobacteria > Rhizobiales > Hyphomicrobiaceae > Hyphomicrobium_A. The sequence goes on along the minus strand of JAAERO010000414.1, from coordinate 875 downwards.
GCTCCGGCGTGATGCTGTGGCCGCACGCGTTGCAGCGCATCCAGAGGTGATTGCCTAAGCTTTCTACGTGGGCAAGGTGAACCTCGCGCCAAGTGTCGTTCTTGGGCTCGATGTGCCACACTGGGCGCACACTAGAACTTTTTCGGAAGTCCCCGCCTGCTTCAGTGTTTCGTTGGCCGTGTGTCGCGACTTAATCTTGCCGTCTACCGTGAAATAGCGTTGCGTGATCTCGCTATACCAAATTTCGTGATCGCCTTTGCCCTGGCGATGAAACGTGCAGCCTGCCGCAACGAGAGCTTCGCGCACCTCCCGTTCATAACCGGCCATCAGTGACGGTGGGGGTTAGCAATCCGCGCCGACTGCTCGGCAATAATATGAATGGGGATTTCCGGAAGGTCGCTGTCGGTACAGTTGAGTTCGACAAGCTCTGGCAAGATGACGAGAAGCTTAGAGCGCAACTCTTCAACCGTGGCGGCTTCCGTGGCAAGGCCGGGAACGTCCGCCGTGGTTGCAATCCACACGTTGGCCTCTTCGTCCCAATTGGCTCGAACGATGATAGAAATTCGCTTCATCTTGCATCCCTAATACTAACTGCTACGCACAAGACACGAGCACCCCCTCTGATGTAGCGATTGAGGGGGCACGAATCAAGTTAACTTACCGTCAACTGGTGTGACTTGTCCGACTCTCTAGCAATCAATATTTACCTGTATTGTGGTTATTCTAGCAGCTAAGGAACGTCTGAACAAGCGCGTCTGAGGCAGTGATCGGTGATCGTACAGTTCGCGCGGGATGTTCTGGCTTGCGTTTTCGGCTCATCGGGGCGGGTGAGTTTGCAATGATCTGCCTGCTTGCGGTGGTTCTGCGCCACCTTG
>JAAERO010000413.1 GCA_024230315.1 Hyphomicrobium sp. | reverse complement strand
GCCAGCTCTTCGTAACGTTCGTTCTCGATTTTTTCCACTTCACTGGCCGGCAGGCAGTATTCGGCATCGTCGTCGGAGGCGCGCACGATAATCGCGGCCCACATGGCCACGGCGCACACTGCGACCAACCACCAGATATGCCACACAATAGCAAAGCCGACTACGAAGGCGAGACCGCCCAGAATCAAGCCGACGCCGGAATTCTTTGGCAAATAGATATCGTGATAACGGTCCGGTCTTCGGTAAGCGACGCCGCGCCGCTTCATGTCGAGGAAAGCGTCGCGATCCCGCACCTCGGGCAGCACGGCAAAATTATAAACGGCTGGCGGTGATGACGTCAGCCACTCCAAGGTGCGTCCGTCCCATGGATCCCCGGTATGGTCACGCCTCTTTTGCCATTCCATGACGCTCACGACCAATTGGACGACGAGACAGACGACCCCGAGCAAGATGACGAGGGCGCCCAAGCCGGCAACAATTAAGTAGGGCTGCCATTCAGCAACGCTGTAATGCTCCATGCGGCGGGGCATGCCCAGAAAACCCAGGGCGTACAACGGCATGAAGGCGAGATAGAAGCCGATGAGCCAGCACCAGAAGGACCGAATGCCCCACTTTTCGTCCAGGGTGAAGCCGATGGCTTTCGGGAACCAGAACGTGAATCCGGCCACGTAGCCGAAGAGCACGCCCGGGATGATCATGTTGTGAAAATGCGCGACCAGAAATGCGCTGTTGTGCATCAGGTAGTCGCCGGGCGGCAGCGCCAACATGACGCCTGTGATGCCGCCAATGACGAAGGTCACGATGAAACCGATGGTCCACATCATCGGCGGGGCAAAGCGGATACGCCCGCGGTACATGGTGAAGAGCCAGTCAAAGACCTTCACCCCGGTTGGAACGGCGATAATCGTCGTGGCGATGCCGAAGAAAGTGTTGACGTTGGCGCTCGACCCCATGGTGAAGAAGTGGTGCAGCCAAACCATCATCGACAGGATTCCGATCGCCGCCGTGGCGATGACCAGCGACGTGTAGCCGAAGAGCCGTTTGCCGGAAAATGTCGCGACCACCTCCGAGTATACGCCGAAGGCGGGCAGGACCAAAATGTAGACCTCAGGATGGCCCCACATCCAAATTAAGTTTATGTAGTTCATCATGTTGCCGCCGGCGTCGTTGGTGAAGAAATGCATCCCCAACACGCGGTCGAGCCCCAGCAACGCGCATGCCACGGTGAGGGCGGGAAAGGTAAAGATAATTATCACGCTGGAGGTAAGGGCCGTCCAGGTGAACAGGGGCATTCGCATCAACGTCATCCCCGGTGCGCGCCGCATCACGATGGTCACGATAAAATTGATTCCGGTCAGCGTGCTGCCGATGCCGCTGATCAGGACCGCACATATCCAGTAGTCGACACCCACGCCGGGGGAGAATTCGATCCCCGAGTAGGGTGGGTAGCCGGTCCAGCCCGCAGTCGAGAATCTGCCGATGACCAGCGACACCATAACCAGCCCGGCGCCGGCCGTGACGAGCCACAGGCTGACCGAGTTCATGAACGGAAAGGCGACGTCGCGGGTGCCGATTTGCTGCGGTACGATGACGTTGAGCAACCCGGCCATAAACGGCATCGCCATGAAGAAGATCATGATGGTGCCATGCGAGCTGAATATCTGATCGAAATGGTCCGGCGGCAGATAGCCGTCCGAGTTGAGCGCGACCGCTTGCTGGCTTCGCATCATGAGCGCGTCGATAAAGCCGCGCACCAGCATGACCAATGCCAAGGTCAGGTACATGATGCCGATTCGCTTGTGGTCGAGGCTGGTCAGCCATTCGCTCCACAAAATGCGCCAAAATTTGAACCAGGTGATCAGACCGATGACCGCCAGCGCGCCCAACACCGTGACCAAGGCACCGCTCATGGCGACCCAGCTATAGAGGGGCAGAGCGTCGATTGTCAGTTTTCCGAACATCTCACGGTCTCCGGATCGGATTATTTGGCCGTGGCCTGGTCGGGGCGCGCCAGGTTGCGGCTGTATTTGACGATAATCTTGTCAAACAGCTTGGGTTCGACCGCTGAATAGTAGGTCACCGGATGCTTGCTGCTGGGTTTGGCCAGCGCGCGGTAGGCGGTTGCGTCCAGTTTGTCGGGTGACTGCCTGACCTTCGCGACCCAGGCATCGAAATCCGGCTGCGACGCGGCAATCGCCTCAAAATGCTGGTCGGCAAAGCCGTTCCCGCTGTATTGCATGTTCTTGCCGACGAAACGCCCGGGTGCGTCGGCCAACAGATGCAGCCGCGTCTGCATGCCGGCCATGGCGTATATCTGGCCACCCAGGGCCGGTATGAAGAAGGAATTCATCACCGTGTCAGACGTGATCCTCAGGCTGAGCGGCGTTCCGCTGGGAAACACCAGTTCGTTAGCGACGGCGATCTTCTGCTTGGGATAGATGAACAGCCACTTCCAGTCCTGCGCGACCACCTCGACCTCGAGCGGCGCGACCGACGACGCCAGCCGCTTATAAGGATCAAGCTTGTGCGTATTGGTCCATGAGAGGAAGCCCAGCGCTATAATGATCAGGGCTGGGACCAGCCAAATGACGGCATCAAGCCGGCCGTTGTAGGACCAGTCCGGATCATAGCGGGCCTTCTTGTTGGACGCCCGGTAACGCCAGACGAACCCGAACGCCAGCACATAGACGGGAATGACCACGATCAACATGAACCCGATGGCGTCGAACAGGAGATCACGCTCCGCCATCGCGATGGGCCCTTTGGGGTCGAGGATGGGGGCGGTATCCAGGCCGCAGCCGGCACACATAAGGACCAGCCCCAGGGTCAACACGACTCGTAATGATCGACAAGCGAAGTCAATATTCACGATCGGGTCCCTACCATCGGAGCGGATTGTCCGGGGGCTTACATCGGAGGTCGGCGTTGATCAAACATCTGATTTCACGGCTTTTTGGGCCCGGGCCTTGGGCGAACCCCGGCATTACGTGCGGGACTGTTACATTCGCATATCGAATGTGACCCGGGCCGGCTCATGCTGTGAGGCTCCTCCATCTCACGAACACTAACAGTGTTCGACCGACATTCCCCAGATGACATCCAAATTCGTGGAAATCGTACCGCTGGTCCACCGCCAAGGATACTCCATCCTCTTTGCAGCCATCCGATTGACCTGTCTCCGATCGCGATACCAGTTTCTTCAACCTTGGCCGTGCGCTCCTTGATTACGATCAAATCGAGGGTCACGATCAGGTGATATCCGCCAGCGACCGTGCGAGTTGGCTTGCGCTGGCCACACAAAAAAAGGGCGCCGCGCCCAAAGGCAAGGCCAACAAGAACGCAAAGAAGAAGTCGAAGGAGATCGACGCGTGCCGGGTTGCGGTGTTGGTCTCTGCCATGGCCGGCCTGTCACTTTTGGCCGTGGCCGCACTGGTCTACTCCCCAAAAGTCATACCAAGTTGACTGAGCGAATCCGGCTATTTCCGAACTCCGATGAGGAGGCGAGGACATGGCACGGAAGCAGTACACGACGGAGTAGCTCATCTGCTTTTTGCGGGAGGCAAAGGTTCGCGTCTGCTAGCGGATCATCGGCTGGATCTGCCGAGCCTTTGGCATTTCAGAGCGGTTCGCGCGGAAACCGTTCATTGAAGCTCTCATTCGGTGGCCGCGGCGCAATGCGCAATGTCGGCTTAGTGCCGATAGTGTTGAAAAAGTCGGCGACGCGATGGGTTTGATGGCCTATCAGCCGCGGTCTCCGATCGATCGGATGCCTCGTATCGCTCGTCAGCTCGTGGCTGGGAGTTGCGTTGGCTTAGTTGGC
>JAAERO010000412.1 GCA_024230315.1 Hyphomicrobium sp. | reverse complement strand
TCGATTCTGTCACCACTAGACCGAAGGTTTCATCGCCTTCATAGACATTGTCGTCTGCAGTCGGAACGGTCACAGTAATCGCTGTCACGCCCGCTGGGATCGTCACGTTGCCGCTTCCATCCACCGTCAGAGTTTGTGTCTGGTTATTTCCATCGACGTAAGTCACCACCATGTCACCAAGGTCGTTGGCTTCTGCTGTGTAGTTACCGTCCGTCGTTGGCGCTAGATTCACCACCACTGGCGCTTCGGTTTCATTCGACAGTGACACGGTGAAGACCGCATCTGTCCCTTCGTTCACGTCACCCGCGTCAGTCACAGATAATGCTGGCTTATCGTTGTCTGGGGTTCCTGGGCCTGTACCTGTACCGTCGTCTGTGATGGTCGCTTCGCCTGTCGCCGTGCCGTTAGACGTCACGCCGTTCGATTCTGTCACCACTAGACCGAAGGTTTCATCGCCTTCATAGACATTGTCGTCTGCAGTCGGAACGGTCACAGTAATCGCTGTCACGCCCGCTGGGATCGTCACGTTGCCGCTTCCATCCACCGTCAGAGTTTGTGTCT
>JAAERO010000411.1 GCA_024230315.1 Hyphomicrobium sp. | reverse complement strand
CCGATCACCTTTCTTCGACAGAAGCTCAAGCCGCCTGTCGGAATCGAAAAACCCAATCTGCGCCATCGTGCCCCTCCCGAATCAATCTGTCAGGCATCAGACTCGCATAAATCGGAGTATGGGTTATTTTTCGAGGTGCCCTATAGGCGTTACGCGCCGTGCGCGTCGTCACGCTTCGAGCGCAATCGACACTATATAGTCGAGGTGATTAAATGCCGTCTTTGCAGTCGCCGTGCCTTTTCTTCGGTTGCGCGCGCAAGGGCAAGTATCAGTGGAAGGGCTCTCGTTGGCCGATCGCGCGCGCTCATTCATCTCATGCACTGTGGCTTTCGTTCTAGCTGCGGCCCAGGTCACCCTCGCCTTTGCCGCGGAAGCACTCACCAAATCTGAATATGAGGCGTGCCAGGCGCGCGAGGAGCCAGCGTTCCACGCCGCCATCGAGGCCATCTCAATCCGGGCGCTGAAAACCGGCATTGCCAACGTCGATTTCCGCGCCATCGTGGGCGACGAATGGCGCCGCGGCGGTCTCGACGAGATCGTCGACAACCACGTCGACCTCGCGGTGGAGGAAGTTCGCCAGGAGACGAGCTGGGCAAATCTGCTGGAATCGCTGGCAAGCCAACAAAAGGCGCAGGACCTCGCTACCGCAGTCGCCGAGCGTGTTTATCGCTCCGATGCAATGAAGACCGCGCTTGAGACGCTCGCCATAGGCGTCGGCAAGGAAATAGGTAAGCAGATCCAGTTTGCCACCGAGGATGTCTCTGAACCAACGCTAGCGTGCCTCAAGGCGTTCGTCGGGGCGCGTTATGGCACAACGGTCGCTCGCGCCGTTGCCGGCGACGCCAACAAAGGCAAAGCCTTCGATCCTGACAGCGCCACCGCCAAGGTCTCGCCCGGCGCCGTCCTGCGCCAATCGGGGGCAGGGATCGCGGGAGCAGCCATCCTCATCATGCGCCGTCAGCTCGCCAATATGGCTCGCCGCGTGGGTCAGCGTATCGTCGGCGCCGTGCTAGCCCGAGTCGTTTCCGTCGTCGCAGGTGGGGTGGGACTCGTCCTCATCGCCAAAGACATCTGGGATCTTCGCCATGGCGTGCTGCCCATCATAGCAACAGAGATGAAATCCGAAGACAGCAAGGAGAATGTGCAAGACGAGCTGGCAAAAACGTTCGCTGAACAGATCTCCGCGCATGTGAACGAGATCGGCGCCGCCACGGCAGACCGCGTGGTCGACGTTTGGCGCGAGTTCCGCAACGCGCACGCCCAAGCGCTGGAGCTTGCCGCACGCGACGACCAATTCAAGAGTTTTATTGACACGCAACCACCAGAAAAGCTGGCGCACCTCGATGAGGTGGTTTCGTTGGTGATCGCCTCAGAGGGCAAAGCCGGTCTTTTGAAGCGTCTCAATGACGGCACTCTCAACGAGGCGGTCAACGAACTGCCCGCCCCAGCCCTGCAGATCGCACGGGAGACCCGCTCCATCGACACAGGGCTTAGATGGTATGCACTGGCGGGGGATCAGCTCGTGCAGGTCGTCGATCTCGACATATATCGGCGCACGACTCCGGACAAACTGACGAAGGCGTCGCTACAGCGCATCCTAGCGCTTGACGACCGCCTCGCCGTTACGCGGCTTGTCGGCATCGACCGTGATGCGCGTAACACACTGTTCGAACTCCCGCCCGCCGAGCTTACGAGTTTGGCTCGCAGCCTTACGGAAGCCGAACTTGCCACACTCGCGCGCTATCTGACTGGTCTACGCAAGGAGCCACGCGAACGTGTCCTGCGCACCGTTGCAGCGGACACCACCAAAATGCAGTCGCTCTCCTCCGAACGGGTGCGGATCGCCGTGGTCGCCAGCGCCGACCAGACGGCAGCCGTCTCCATGATGTTGCGTCAAGACGCCACCCTCAACCCGAAAGCCATTGTGGAGGACGTTGCTCTCGTCACCGGCGGGCGCGTCAGCCCGATCCTGCTGTGGGAAAAGCACCCAGTGGTGATTGTCGCAGGCCTGGTTGTTGTGTTGATTCTATTGCTCATGTTGCGTCGGCTGCTGTTCGCCGGGCGGCGCACCAAGCAGGCCGCCTAACAGTGGCCAAGTTTTGCACCGTCCGATGTGCTCAGTGCACAACACAAGCCACACAGTGGCGTGCCACAGGGTTTGGGCACTGCTATAAGCCTATCGAATCTTGTCGATTCGATTGCTCTTGTCGGCAAGGCTTTTGCGTAAAGTGACTGCGCACCACGGGGCATTGAGGGAGTCGGACAGATGGTACTTAAGGCACCTGGCATTTTGACCTTCATGGTTTCGATCGTCTTGACCGTCACCGTGCTCATAATGAAATTTTTTGGGGCCGAGATTCCATTCCTCATTGGCAACGAATTCTGGGTGCTGTTGCTGGCCCAAGCGATCCTTGTTTTGGGTTGCGCTATGCGGGGACTTTGATGCACAAGAAAATCGTCCGATCGCTGTGTTCTTGTGTCGCGCGGCACTGAGCACACTAGCGGGGACCGGGCGTTGGAGGGCTAACTCGCACCATGACATCGAAGGTCCAGAAAATGGGTGCATACGCTCATCGTATGCGCCGTTCATCGACTGAAATTGCGATCGCCGCAGCGCTGACGCTTGCCGCTATTGTGTTTCTGGCCGTCACACTCGTGGGCGGTGGAACAAGTTCGAACAATTCTAAGCTCGGCCCCATTGCCTCTGAGAACACGGTAATTAAGCAACCGATCAATTGGGTCGATAACCTGCCAGGCGCGTCAACCGATTGGGGCTGCGCGCACAAGGCCTCGCACCGAATTGCCCAAAAATATGGCATCGGCCGACCCCAGGTCCTCAAGGGTCAGGACGGCCTCCACGGCGCGACCCTGCGCGATTAGCTCAGCGCGCAGCGTACCGGGCAGAAGCCCTGAGCTCAGCACCGGCGTCTCAAGGCGCCCATTGCGTTCCAGAAAAATAGTCGTGCGGCTGCCCTCGGCAAGCTCCCCGCGCTCGTTGACATAGATCACCTCTTCCGCGCCCATCGTCTCTGAATGCTTCTGCCATTCCTGATCGTAGAGCTCACGGCGCGTGGTCTTGTGAAACAGAAAAACATCGGAGCTGTCGAGGATCGACTCCGAAATGACGAAACGCATGATGGTATCGGCGTCCGGCGGCGGCAGAGGTGTTGTAGTGACCGTTACGACCCCTGCTTCGGAAAGCAATAGCCGGATCCGCAGACGGTCCGCCTGTCCTTCGATGGCGTCGGAGAGCGCCTTTCTGACGGAGACCTCATCGAATACGAAGCCGAAGTATCGTGCCGATGATTCCAAGCGAGCAATGTGGCGCTCCAGTAGCACCAGGCCGGTTTCGGGCTCAAACAACATCGTTTCAATAAGATCAAAATGCTTTACCGGATCGGTGAGAAACTTCATCTTCAATAGGCACTCGTCGTACTCCTTGGACCCGTTGGAGTCGAAGACAACCCCTGATCCTATTCCCATCTCACCTGCAGCATCGCGGAAGATGACAGCGGTGCGGATAGCAACGTTAAAAAGTGCGCGCCCTTCGGGTGAGATGTGGCCGATGGCACCACAGTACACGCCGCGCGGCTCCGCCTCTAGCGCGCGGGTAAGTTCCATCGCCCGGATCTTGGGTGCGCCGGTCACTGACCCTGGCGGAAAGATGCCCTGCAGCAGCTCCGTCATGCCGATGCCGTCTTTTAGCGTGGCACGCACGCCCGACGTCATCTGATGCAAGGTCTGAAACGTCTCGACCGTGAAGAGATCGGTGACACTAACACTGCCGATCTCAGAGATGCGTCCTATGTCGTTGCGCATCAGGTCGACAATCATCAAATTCTCAGCACGCTGCTTCATATCGGTGCTGAGCTGAAGGCGTGCCTCGGCATCGGACTCCGGTGTGCCAGCGCGCGGCGCCGTTCCCTTCATAGGACGCGTTGAAATTGTGTTTCCCTCCTGCGCGATAAAAACCTCAGGAGAGGCCGACAGCACCGTAACCTTTCCCGTGTCGACGATGCCGCCATAGGCAACGCGCTGCTTCTGGCGCAGATCTAGGAAGAAGGTCAGCGGCGAGCCCGCCAGCCGGAAGCGCGCCTTGAAGGTAAGGTTGAGTTGATAGATATCGCCGGAGCGGATCTTCTCTTGCACCTTCGTGAAGCGCTCCAGATAGGCGGCCTCGTCCCACGCGAGGGTGACGTCGGTGAAAAAATAGGAGCCGCTACGCGTGTGGGTGGCGAGCCAGTTCTCGACCTCCGGGCCGGTCATCTCCACAGGCGACTCATAGAGCCCGAGCCACAGGAGCGGCACATTGCGATCCGGCGGCATGAGGCCGACAAGCTTCGGTTCAAGCACGTAGCCAAGCTCGTAGGCGAAGAAGCCTGCTGCATGTAATCCGTTTTTCACACCGGCTTCGAGACGTTCGAGCGCGGCCGGCACCTCTTCAGGCGTATCCGCCGCTATAATCTCCACCGGATCGGTGAACAATAACGAAGGTGCGCCTGAACCTGAGTTGTTGTCGAGAAAGACGAACGTTTCGGAAAGTGTCGTGGGCTCGTCCGTCTGGTGGTCACGAGGCTCACGGATTTTGTCGGTTGGCGTCATCGGCCTTTGTAACCCGACAGCGCGTAAAACGTCACGTACCGGTGCGCACTATTACCAGCCGGCAATTCTCGCTCACCGATTTTTTCCGATGTGGCGAATGCTGAGCCGATAGGCGGTTTGCGTTTCCCTAACGTAACGAGCAGCAACCGGCCCGTCGTGTCTGACGTCAGAGGGCGCGTTAACTCGAAGTGGTTGTGCGGGCGGGCCCCGCGCCGCCATGCCAGCACCGGTGCGGACCCATCGCGCATGTAATAAAGAAGCTCTGCTATCACCGAGCGATTAATTGTAACGACGGCGGCGAAGGGCTGTCCCTGAGACTTTGCCTTGGCAAGCTCGGCTTGCGTAGCCTCGGCGACCGCCCGCCAGCCAAGAATGCGTGCAAAGGGGTCCGGCGCGAAAGGCAGCGTGATGTGGCCAGCCGTGATTGTTCCGGCTGCGATCAGGATCATGGCGGCAACGTTGACGACGAACGAGCCCTTCAGCCATCCCCAAGCGCCCTCGCGAACCATCGTTGCCACGACCAGAACGCATGCGGCCACATAGGCGCTTGCAGCCCAATTCCCGTGAGCTCGACTGATGAACGCTTGGACCACAATCACCGCAATGATCGGAACCGAGAAGGCAAGCAGCAACCGATCGGACTCGGGCAGGCGCTGTTTCCACGCCCGCCACACGATGACCAAAAGGCTGCCAAACAGGATGGGTCCGAAAACGCCGAACTGCGCGCCGAAGAACTCAAGTGCTTTCACCGGGTGCAGCAACGAGCCGGCCCACTTGGCATTGTCGGCGGTGTGCGAGAATGTCGCGAAGCTGTTGGTGTAGTTCCAAACGAGATTGGGAACGATGAGCAGCAAACCAAGGCCAAGCCCTGCGTACAGCCGGTAGTCCTTAAGGATCCTCCGCCGCTCCGGCGCCATGATGAGCAAGATTGATAGGCACAGCAGAAACCAAGCCATGGCGTATTTGGCATTGAGGCCAATGCCAAACGCGAGGCCAAGCACCAGCGCTGGCCAAATGCTTTGCGACTTAAACAGTGCAACAAAGCCAACAAGCGCAATCGCCCAGCACAAGAGCAACGGCACGTCAGTCGAAATCAGGCCCGCTGATAAGGAAACGCCGGGCAGCGTCGCGAACGCCAGGCCCGACAAAGCACCCGTGCGCGTGTCGTAGAGCTGGCGCCCGAGAAAAAATACGGCGATCGCGGTGGCCGTGTGGATGAGAGGCGCAGGCAGGCGGACGCAGAATTCGCCGTTGCCGCAACTCGCACCAGCCGCGCCAATGATCCATCCTATCAGCGGCGGCTTGGAATAGTAGCCAAAGGCCGGCTCCTGGCCCCACGCCCAATACTGCGCTTCATCGAAAAACAGGTCGGTGCCGTTGGTCGCCAAGGCGAGAATCCGGAAGCACAGGAGGACCGCTAGACCTATGACAAGGACCCAAATCCACCAGGCGTCGGTGCTTTCCGCTGAAATGTCGGGCTTATCTGTCATGGACCTGCAGCTGTTTGAACGGTTTCTGGCGGGGCGACGGCCTTGATCGCGGCTCATTTACAAGGTTGAGAGGCTGTCGGGAAGACTGGTAGTCTGTCAGGACCGCCTATTATATAGGGTAGGCAGGGCCGTCATTGTCCCGGCGGGGACTAAGGACACCTATGCGCGTCACCGTCGTCATTCCGGCGCTGAACGAAGCTGGCAACATTGGGCGGCTCGTCGAAGAGACGTACCAAGCAGTCCCGGCTGAGCGCCTTGCGGAAGTGATCGTCGTCGACGACGCAAGCGAGGACAATACCCCCTCCGAGATCAAGGGCTTAGTTGCGAGCGGAAACTACCCGGGCCTGCGTTATTTGCGTCATGGGCAGCGCAGCGGGCAAAGCACGGCAATGCGCTCTGGCATCCTCGCGGCGACGAATCCAATCATCGCGACCATGGACGGAGATGGCCAAAACGACCCGCACGACATCCCGCGCCTGCTCGAAGTCCTGGCCGCACCGGGAAGCGTGGGCCCCGCCCTTGTCGGCGGTGTGCGCACCCAGCGCAAGGCAACTGGGTCGAAACGTTGGGCATCGCGCTCGGCCAACTGGATCCGCGACAAGGTGTTGCAGGACGACTGTCCGGACACGGGCTGCGGCATTAAGGTCTATTGGCGAGATGTGTTCCTGCGCCTGCCCTTCTTCACCAGTATGCACCGTTACCTGCCGGCGCTGTTCCAGACCTATGGGCACGACGTGGCCTTCGTTCCCGTCAATGACCGGCCGCGGCAATCCGGCGTGTCTAAATACAACAATCTCAATCGTGCCCTGGTCGGCCTCTACGATTTGGTTGGGGTGACGTGGCTCAGGCGGCGAACCACCGTGCCCGAGATCGTGGAGCGACTGCCCGAGATTCATCTCGCAACCGACATCACAACCCGATTAAAACCTGGCGGCAGTGACACCAAAAAGAGCGCCGGGGACAAGAATTGAAAATCCAGCGAAGCACGGGAGCTGTCCTCAGGACAGAAATTGCGACATGGACATCCTAGCGAACGCTGCCGCCCAGCTCGGTCAATGGTGGGTCGATACTTCGGTAACGGAGAAGACTTGGCTTGCCGTCGGCTTCACGGCGCAGCTGATGTTTTCGATGCGATTCGTCGTGCAGTGGGTTGCGAGCGAACGGGCGCGGGCCTCCATCGTGCCCGAGGCATTCTGGTACTTCAGTTTGTTCGGTGGCGCGCTGCTGTTCGCCTATGCAATCTACCGGCTCGATCCCGTCTTCATGATGGGCCAGGGCATTGGCCTGGTCATCTATAGCCGCAACATCTACTTCATCCGCTCCGACAGGAAGAGCCAAAGCAGCCCCGAGGCGGCCAGCATATCAAAGGTCCCAGCAGAATAGCATCGGCCGGTTCGGAGCACGGGCTTCACAGGCGAACTTTTTGTGCTATAAGCTGCAAAATCGAAAGCCGCTCAACAAGAACGGGCTGCTTTTCCTATCGGCGAGGATGGCCCGCGTGGCCGAAGCCGATTCTCTCATTCCCGATGTGACGGCCCGCTCGTTTTCGTTCGGCCGCTCGTTGGAGATCAAGTGGTGACGCGGGGTGGAGCAGCCCGGTAGCTCGTCAGGCTCATAACCTGAAGGTCGTAGGTTCAAATCCTACCCCCGCAACCATCTTGATTTGCAAGGCCTTGTTTTCTGGTGAGCACCTGCTCGCTCGGGCCGATTCCGAGAGAGCCAGGATGCCAGCCAAATCGCCGCGCAGCTCGATCTCGATTTCTCCAGCGACCGGCATGAGCTGCACGCTATCGATCAAACCGCGGATGATCTCGAACGCCTCTTGATGCATGTCGGGTGCGCGCAGCGCATGCTCGAGACACGCGACCTTATTGCGGTAGATCGTCGCCAAGGCCGGATGGAGCAGCGGCTCGGCAGCCGGGATCGCACTCAGTTTGTCTGTCAGAACCGCCTTTTCTGCCTCCAATTCTTGCAATTTGGCATTGACTGCCAGAGCGTTGGCACCTTCCAGAATCGCCTCCACGAGCTTGTCAATTCGACGGGTCACCCGTTCCAACTCGCTCTGTAGCGAGACTTTCTCGTCGGCAAGGTCCGAACGCTGACGATTTAGCTCAGCGGTGAACTCCCTCACGAACTCCTCAAACAGCGCGGGGTCCATGAGCCGTTCCTTTAGCCCGGCGAGCATGGCGGCTTCGATCTCTTCGCCATGAATGGTGAGATGGTTCGAGCACGTCGCTCGGTCGCGCGCACCGGCACAAGCAAAACGATTGCGGCCATACTTGGTATAGCTCGCACCGCACGCCCCGCACTTCATCAGGCCCGACAGTAAGTAACGGGGTCGCTGCATCGTCCAGAACTGATTGTGTATCGCGTCCGGGCGGGTCTCGCGCTGCATTAGGCGCTGGCGTGCCTTGGCTCTATCCCAGAGTTCCTGTGGTACGATCCGCAGCTCGGGCACGTCCTTGATGATCCAGTCCTTCTCGGGATTTAGCCGCGAGCGGCGCTTGCCGGTCGCCGGGTCCTTACGATAACAGAGCCGGTTCCAGACCAGCCGACCGATATAAAGCTCATTGTTGAGAATGCCGGTGCCTCGCGCCGCATTGCCATTAACGGTGGACGTCCCCCATGCGACGCCCCTCGGCCCTCGGACGCCGTCGCGGTTAAGCGCCTTAGCGATGTTACGCGGCGAGATGCCGGAACCGTAATCGCTGAAGATGCGCCGAACGATCTCGGCCTCGGCTAGGTTTATTTGACGCCCGCCTGCGTCGATTGTCCCATCCTCGCGTGGCGTGCGAACGACGTCGTAGCCGAAGGAGTTGCCGCCGCCCGATCGCCCGGCCTCGACGCGGCCCCTCAGGCCGCGCCTCGTCTTGTCGGCGAGATCTTTGAGGAACAGAGCATTCATCGTTCCCTTCAGGCCGACGTGTAATTCGCTGATCTCGCCTTCAGCGAGCGTAATAATCGTCACGTCAGCGTACCGCAGGCGCTTAAACACAGCGGCGATGTCCTCCTGGTCGCGGCTGATACGGTCAAGCGCTTCGGCGTAAAGGAGATCGAAGTCGCAGATATCCTGCATGAGCGATTGGATGCCCGGTCGCATCAGCGTCGCACCTGACATGGCACGGTCCTTGTAAACTTGCATCAGCTCGTGCCCGTCCCGTTCAATTCGCTCGCGACAAAGCCGCACCTGGTCGTCAATGCTTGATGCACTCTGTAGATCGCTGCTGTATCGCGCGTAGATCACGGCCCTCATGCGTCCCACTTCTCCGATATCTCTAAGGATTGTTGTCAACCCGCGCGACCAGCTCGGCAATCGCCTGGTGATAACGCGTCGCAGCGAGATGCTGCTGGCCATGGATATAGTGCCGACGCGTCGTCTCGAAGCTGCGATGTTGCAGGACCGCCGCGGCCATTAGCGCGCGCTCCGGTGTCATCTCGGCAATGAACGTCGCCGCGGCATTCCGGAACATGTGCGGCGTCACCGGCCGACCGAGATGCGCAGAGGTGATTTGTGTGATGCGCGTGTAGATACCGTGCGCAGTCATCTGTCGTTTCTTCTTGTGCAAGCTCGGCCAAAGCGGCGCACCAGCTTGCCGACCATCGCACAGCATAGGATGAATTGTTCTCAGATAGGCGTCGAGCGCCTGTGAAAGTTCCTCGGGAAAATCAAAGGCGAGCGCCCGCCTGCCCTTCATCTCCTCAGGCTCGAACATCACACGCCATCGCCCCGCCTCACGCTGTCAACGGCGGAGTAAAAACCGGCCACCGTGGCGGAGTAACATTAGGCCAGCTGATGTAGGGGCGGTTGAAGCAGGAAGGCCCCTTTAGCTAAAGGGGCCTTCTTGTTTTCGGCGGTTGGTGTGGTGCTGTCAGGTT
>JAAERO010000410.1 GCA_024230315.1 Hyphomicrobium sp. | reverse complement strand
CGGCGCCAACGCAGCATCTAGCCGATGAAGCCGCCATGAACTAACATGCCTCCTGGACTACTCCGTGGGGGCCGGTCAGGCCCTCACGGCCCGATTCTGGCGAACCGTTCAGGCCAAACCGCGCAATCTGCCAAATCGCGGACGCGATGCGTGATTACGCGATCCAACGACTAGACCAAGCGCGTTCTCACACAGCCTGGACCCAAAGCGGACATTGGCCGCACCGGTCGAAGGGGAAGGCAGCACTTGCCTCAGCCCCCACGCCAGCGCGGCCAAATGGGTGAGGATCTAGTGTCCGAGCCCGAGTGCCTTAGCCTTTGCGGTCTCACCCTTGTCGCCTTATCGGTGGTCTCGCCATTTTTCATGAAGCTGCCCGCAGAGCCCAAACGCAAACTCGCGCAATGTACCACTAAGAAAGGGGGCGATTATCGCTTGCGCGCACCGATTGCAGGGCCGTGATTATCTCATCCACGTCCATCCGCTTGCGGAATTCGGGGTCGACCTGGCGTGCGATAACACGACCGTCGGTTCCCACGACGAAAGTCGACGGCAGTGGAACGAACCAGCCGTCGGTACCTTGATACTCGCTGAGGCGGTGCCCGTGTCCCTCCATGAGGCTCGCAATGCGTTCTCCGATCCAGAAAACGAGACCGAGAGAAAGCGCATAACTGTTGTCAACGTCCGTCAGGATGTTGAAGTTGTTCAAAACGTCTGCCGAAAGTCGCTGCGCAAATTGCTGCCGATCAGGAAGGATCGAGACCAGTTGGGCACCGAGGGCGGTAATTTTCTCCTGATGGCTTGCGATCGTTTTCAGCTCGATCTTGCAGAAAGGGCACCAATGGCCCCGGTTGAAGCTGATAACGGCTGGGCCTAGGTGCAGGATTTCTTCGAGGCTCACAAGCCGGCCGGTATGCGCAGACAGCACGAACGGCGGCATGGGATCGCCGATCCTGGGCGCCGTAGCGCCGATTTCGCCTGCCCGGAGCCGCGCGACAAGATCGTCGTAGGCCTCGGCGAAGGGAAAGTTGAGCTCGCGAAGTGCCTCATTATAGGCATCCAGCCGTTCATTGAGCGGCGCTTCCATCTTGCAGACGTCCTCGAAAGCGTCGACGAGTGTTCTTGTCTTTTTCAATTGGCACGTCCGCCTGGCTCAAGTTGCGTGCATCGCCTATCTTGGACCGTACTGAGGCCCCCTTCAATGCGGTCTCTTGCCATTCGGGTAGCGCGCGGCAGGGTTCCTCTTGTAAAGGCGCACACGAATCCCCTGAGATACTGAGTGGCTTCAAAAAAGATTGCGAACCGTTATCACTGCGATGGATCACGCTCGATTGTCAAAAACCGCCGGTCAGTGCGCGAATGTGCAGTTAGCGCAATAACCAATGAAAGACGTTGGGCCGTTGAACGGTTTGCCGTAAGGCAGTGGAGCCGCTAGATGGGGTAAGGGGGTTTTTGCTGTGAGACGTGACCTGCGTGAATGAACCTGCAAATCGATTGGGCGACACACTCCGCGATGACCGGCAAATTCCCGCCGTTGCCGAGACCGATGCACTTCTGTCTGAGCTGGTCG
>JAAERO010000409.1 GCA_024230315.1 Hyphomicrobium sp. | reverse complement strand
ATCGCAGACGTCCTCGCCCGCATCAACGACCACCCGGCAAAGCAACTCGATGACCTGCTGCCCTGGAACTGGAAGGAGGCTCAGGCCATAGCCGCCTGATCGCGACCCTCATTCCCTGCGGTCTTCACCGGATGCATACTTCGCTCACGTGCGGTGGGGTTTTGTAGATCACTCGCACGAATTGCATCGCAAGCGTTGACCCGCCGCCGCCGAAATTCAGTTTCTGGGTGGCGATTGAGCGGCGCAACGCCGAAACCGGGATCTTGAGCACGCCAGCAAGATCGATCCCGAAGGGGTTGAGCAGACCGCCAACGTTTCGATCCTCGTGAAAGACGAGGCATTGCCAGTAGTGCTCGGGTACTTCACGAACGGGGATCGACTTGTGGTCGGGATTGGCGATGTAGTCACCCAGTTCGATCGTCTCGCCGGTGTAATTCACATCGCGCAGGCTATCGAGGCGGGGATCGAAGGTGCCGACAAAATTGCCCTCTGCGTCGTATATGGCGGTCGCAAGCCAGCGCTCCGCGTCATAGCGAAGCTTTTCGCCGAGTGCGTAGTGGCCGACAAATCCGCGTATCGGGGCAACGACGTAGACGAGCGCGATTGCAAAGAGAACATAGAAGAGCGCTGCGCTTGTTACATAGCGCAAAGGCCCCAGCCGGGGATTGAAAGCCACCCAGTCGAGAAGCACTTGAAGGACGCGGAACGGCAAGAGCACTAGAAACTCGAGCGCGCGCGTGAGCACACGAAATAGGGCTACCATCTCGGCTGCAAAGCTATGAACAATGGCGCACGCGCGCCTGCATGCCTTGCTCGTAACCGACCATTATGGCGGTTTTGGCCCGTCTAAAGCAGCGCTGCCTTGGCAGCGCTACGCGTGTGTGTTCGTCCGTTACAAAGTTTTCAGCAAGACGAATAAGCCCACGCCAACCGCTGGCCCTAACACGGTCGCCAAGACCAACATCATGAACGACTTTCCAACCATGATACTCATACCCCGCACAACTCGACGCTCGATAAGCTGCCTGGCACCCCCATGCCCTGACGTGCAGCTGTCAACGGAGACCCTCAACAATTTTCCGATGACCACAGAAATTTACACGAGAAAAAATCCGTTGACACCTACTCATCGCGGCAAGACTGCAATTCGGGTTCGCAGATGCGAAATAGCTGGGGAGAAGTGGCGCGCGCGAGCCAGTTTTCTGTGTGAAAAAATTAAACTCATCGAATGCGTTAGGGGAACATCTAACGTGCGCAGCAAGTACTGTTTTGCTGGTGATAACAGAGCGAATGCTTGCAAAAACAACCTGTGAATACGTGGCGGACAAGTACCACCTTCGCTTTGTAAAACTGTGATTATCGCACGTCGAAGAGGCGCAATTGGTGCTGGTTCTGCCCCTTCGTTTCGCGCGCCAACTGCTCTATACGATCGAAGGGAACCTGCTCTGCCGTGATGAGTGAGCGCTGCGCTTTCATCGGACGCACGAGCCCTTCCTGGACGAGGTGGAATTCGCCAACGGTTTGACCAGGAAGCGCGGTGGCGGGATCCAGACCAGACTCGCTCTGGAACGCGGCCTTGAGCTTGCGTAGCGCAGTGTCCTCCCTCACGCGGCCGATAAACCAGCTCGTGATCTGGTCACGGCTCTTGTAGTCGAGATCGCCCGGCGACTGTGTGGCGAGCATCATGCCAAGGCCGGCAGAGCGCGCTCTCTTGAGCAAGCTTTGCAACGGCTCGGCCGTGGCGGGCTTGGCGTTGGATGGAATGTAGAGATCGGCCTCGTCGAACATGACAACCGCTTGCAGCTCATCGTTGGGGTTACGCTGACAAAAGCGCAGCGCTTCTGAGAGGAACTGCGAGACCCAGAAGAGGATGTTTTCGTTGTCGCCCAGGAAGCCTGTGTAGATGATCGAAAGCCGCGTGCGCCCGTCACGGGAATAGGGTCCCAAGCCCAGAAGCGACTCCATGCGCAAAGATTCACCACCCGCCTCGAACAGCGCCGCATTTCGAAAGCGCAGGCTGTCGAGCTGAGCGACGAGATCGCGACGAATCTTGCCGGATGGGTCCATACGCTGCGTCAGATCGGATAGCTCTGGGTCCTCGTCCTCCAACAAGTGGATGAGGTCGGTCAGCGTCACCTCGCGGCTGTGGCGCGATCCGAGGATGCGTAAGGCAACCGACAGTGTGCCCGATTGCTTCTGGTGCGTGGCCGAGTTCTTCAAGTGCAGCATCTCGCCGAGCGCGGCGGCGGAGAGTTTGGCGAGAAGCTGTTGCTCGTGATCGGGAAGCTCGTTGATCCCGTTGGGGAGCAGCGTGATGGAAATCGGGCGTCCCGTGGATCGACCCGGCGTGAAGACGGCGACATCGATGGCATCGGCAAGCTTTTCGCGCTCACCGCGGCGCTCAGAGAATTCGTCGCTGTTCTCGCGCCAAACGTCGGGGTTGGCGTAGCTGCACAGGTCGCCCTTGCGATCGATGAGCACCGCTGGGATGCCGCGCAGCAAGAGTTGTTCAATGATGCAAAGGGCGAGAGTTGTTTTACCGGAGCCGGAGCCGCCAAGTACCGCCGTGTGCCGCTTCAGCACATCGGTATTGAGCGTGATCGGTCTGGAGGTCGCGGCAAGCTCGCGACCAGCGATGATGCTCGAGCTGCTGCTGCCGTTCTCATCGAGAATAACAGACAGCGGTAGCTCGTCATCGTTGAACACCGATGGTATGGCACTGCCATTTGTTGTCGATGCTAGAGGGGTGTTCGTGTCGGGCGGTTCGTAAGCGGCGAGGCCGTTAGCCCCATTTGCTGTGCAGTTTGCACCATTGGCATGCCCATTCTCGAGTCGAGGCGCCCCAGTGGTAGGTGCAGGAAGCGTGCGGCCGAGCAGGTCGAGGCGCAGAAGCTGGATCATTGATACGAGGTTCGACAAGAGCTTTGCATTTGTAAACCACGTGTCAAAACCTGGATCGCTACGATGATGGGTGTGGAACTCGCGCACTATCATCATGCGTTCCCACTCGGGAATTGGCACGAGCACCTGGCGGCCTCCGGCATCGCGGAACTTACGGAAGGCCTGCGCCGTCTGGTTCTTGCGGTTGGGCGGGAAGTCGCTTGTCCGCAGCATGAAGCACGTCTTGCCCTCCATGGCAGGCAGTACCTTGTCGAGCTGCCGCTTGAGGCCGCCGCCCTGCGTCGGTCGATTGCACAAGAACACGCGCGTCTCGGCCGTCAGCCCGTTACGGTGCTTAATGTTGAGATCGAGTACGGGCAGCTCGTCGGGCAATACGAGGCGCTCAACACTGAGATCGACGTCGTTCTTCCACTCTTGCTTGGCGAGAGAGAGGGCCGCGGCGAGGATGTCGAGAAGCTCGCCGTCGTCGGAGGGCATTTCCGCCTCCGATCCGCTTTGGAAGTGCGCCCACATCTCCCGATAGTCGACGTCGGCTGGTGCGTTAGAGGCGGGCTCGATTGCCACGCCGAGACCCAAAGCGGCCGCGAGCTTGGATACAAACCCGCTCTTCTCGCTGTCTTTTCCGTTCGATTCTTCAGTTTCCGGAGCCGTTTTGGATTGCAAGCGATGGTGCGCATGCTCCAACAGACGCCGCGTCGAGAGCCCGCCGAACTCGTCAAAAAACTCCGGTCCAAAGTAAGCAGACGGGTCGGGGAAACTTGCGCCCCCTTCACCGGTTTCCGCAAGGTGCGATAGGCGTTTTGCGATGATGAGGCGGGCTTCCTCAGGCGTGCGGCTTTCCAGCAGTGCAACGGGCCCAGCCTTCTCAATGCGATCGATATAAGATTGGGCCAGCATGCCGCGCACCTGGCCATAAAAGTCTTCCAAGCACGAGATGATCAGAATGGCATTGGTCAGCCGGTTGGCGATTTGGATTAGGTCGCGCACGGCGCGCTGAAAGCGATCCTCCGCGTTGTCGAAGAAGCGCAAGTCTTCCACTTGATCGATGCAAAAGACGAGCGCGGTCCGGTCCACGGTCCACATGAGGGCACCGAACGCGGCGATGAATTCAAAAGCGCGGTCCTCGCCACTGTTTGGGTCCAGCGCCGCCACGGCTTGGTGCGCAAGGTCGGTCAGCGGCCGGCCATGGAGGTACTGGCGAACGCGCTGGTCGATGCGCGGATCGCGGCGCTCCAGGTAAAGCAGCGCACGCACGACGTTGATATCAATTTCCTGCGCTACATACTTCTGGCTTGAGACGATCTCGTCGGCGAGCTTTAAGACGAGATTGGCGAGTTTCGTGTCGTCAAGGTTTGCGTCGCGCAGCGCCGCCAGGTCTTTCGATGAGACGGCGGAAGCATCCGATAGGAGCCGGCTTGTAAGTCGCCCAAGCCCGCTTTCGCCCGAGGTGTCCGGGTCATACGGTTTTTCCAGCGAGTGTACGAGCCGGCTCAAATAATAGTCGGCGTAGTTGCTGACGTCGGGCGTCATTTGCGCATAGGCGAAATAAGCGGTGCCGCTGCGATGGGCCGCTGTACGCAACGCGCGAATGAGGTGCGTCTTGCCCGCGCCCGACTGGCCATGAAACAGAAGGATACGGTCCTGTGTGCCCGAGCCGTGCCCTTGCGTAATGGCCGAAAGCAGGTCGTTAAACTTGGTTCGGGCGTTGGCGTGGACCTGGACCACATCAACGGGGTCGGCCCGCCAAATATCGTCCTCCCACGTGATGGAGTGCTCGAAGGCTGAAAACAGCCTTTCGGGTGCCAACTTCGCTGGAGCTTCTTGCTGCTCTATCAATTGACAGTCCTCAACGTCCTAATCGTCAACGCGCACGAAATACCACACGGTGTTTTTGTAAGAGATCGCCGACTCCTCGAAGCCCTTAAGGTTCTGCTTGTCCTTGAGGTCGGCGCTAGCCAACACCACTTGGCCCGCCCTGTGAGCGCCGGCCAGCATGTCCTTGAACTCGATCTCTGAAAGACCCCAATCAGGATGCGACATTCGAATCGCTTGCCAAACCTGAGAGATAAACGCCTTGCGACTGCCAGACCAGCCCTGGGCATGCGACCGTGCCGCCACGAGCACACCTGCAGAAAATTGTGCAAGGCCCGGACGCTTCACCGCCTTTGGTGCCGATTGGGCAGCCCCATTGGCGGCGGCGGGTGCAATGCGCTCAGGCGCCGGCTGCGCCTGCTCCTTAAGTACGCCAGTTGCGAGCCGTTTGAGGAGGACCAGACGCAGCATCTCGATTTCCGCGCGAGTCGCACCGACCTGCTCGGCGCTGAGCATCGAGACAAGGCGCGCGTCTGTATTCACCTCGCGCGGGTTCTGCAATAGCTGGCCGGCGAGCACGCGGCCGGCCTTTGCTGAGAGCGCAGCGCCGCGGTTGAGGCCACTCTTGACGTTGTTGCCGAATGCGCGCTCCAGCGCGAGGAGAGCAAGCGTGGCCCTGAGCTTCGATGGCGATAGCGCCTGGCGAAGATTGAGTCCGAACGAGCTTTGCACGATGAGGGCGTTGAGCCCTTCGGGTCGTGTCAGCGCGGTGCGGATGCCTGGCTTCGCCGCGTCGACGCCGAGCACCTTGGCGACGAGCCAAATGTCGCGTTGCTCGCTCCAGGCCCGCGCGTGCGATTCTTTCTCACGGAGGAAACGTGCCGTTGCGTCCGCGCCCGCTTCGCTTGCGCGGTAGCGGCTGCGATCGTTGCGGACGAGCCCGGCAGATAGTAGCCGGGTTAACTCGGTGTCGATTGTGCTGCGCAATTCAGCCGGCGACAGCTTGCTCGAAACGAATGGCCCCAGGTCGCGGACGAGCTGGGCCCGAGTGGCGCCGCCGGCACAGGCAACGCGCGCGAGCAGGAGGCTGCCGAGAGGGCCAGGCTTCGCACGATTGGCCGTCATCGGCAGCGTGTCGGTGCTCAGGGCCGACATGCAACGCGTCTCCTCATGCGGTTAGCGTGAGCCGTACGCGCGAATCACCGGCCTATGGCTGCCGATTGTGTGCGAGATGTCGCTGACTTCCAAGTGCTGTCGGCCAACTTGGATCCGTCGAGTTGCATACGAGAAACAACAAGCCACACAACAAGAACGTGCAAGCGCCCGGCTTTCGCCCCACCCGCGTCAAATTGACGACACCATGATGAGCAGAAATCAGGCCGTAGGCTCTTAGTGATTTGCTCGAGCCGTCGAGCACAGCGGCGCGAAGTCATAGGAGACCTGGTCGTTCAAAGAAGGGGAAGCCTTCGCCATTCAAATGCAAAGGGGGCGGCGGTTATGCCGTTTTGGTTCCGGTTGTGGGCGAGCGGTGGCAACTCCTTAGTTTTAACGCCGAGTTAACTGGTTTACGCGATGTTCAGCCGAGATGCCACGCGCCAAGTGGCGGGAGTAAATCACATGTTTCGCGTTGCGTTATCAGCAGGACTGGCCTTATTTTTGGGCGCCTGCAGCCTCGGTTCGGGTTCGATCTCCTCAGGCTTTGCCGATTCCTCGTCATATACAACTAATTCGATTGGAGCCTCGCCGTCCGTGAAGGGCGTTGCGCTGGGTGGAGACCCGGGCGCATCGCGCGGTGGCTCATCGGGTCAGAAATACGCCGCACTCAATGACAAGGCACCAACGGGCACGTACGAGCGCGCTCCTGCGGGTGCACTGTCAGACCGCGATTACTCGTCGACAGCGCTTAGCATCGATAAGGCGCGCGATATCATCAATCAATATCGCCGCGACAAGGGCCTCAAACCTTTGAAGATCAACGCAGAACTGACGGCTGCCGCCAAGTCGCATTCGCGCGATCTCGCCAAGTGGGACCGCATCTCCCATTACGGCTCCGATGGCTCCAATCCATGGGATCGTGTCAAGCGCACTGGCTACCGGGCACGTCTGGCCGCGGAGAACGTGGGTACCGGGCAAATCGATTTTAAAGAGGTCATGCGTGGTTGGCGCGAGAGCCCCGGCCACAACAAGAACTTGCTTCTTGCTGACGCCACGCACATGGGTATCGCGCTCGTGCAGGATCCCAAGTCAGAGTTCAAGACCTTCTGGACGCTGGTGGTTGGCGCCCCCATGTAGCGGCGCGCTTCACTAAGGGCGCATCACCGGATCGCGCGAGAGCCGGTCGGCATCATTGACATCTTCATACCCAGCCAACCGACCAAACACCGATTGGCGCAAAAGAGCATCGACGCCATGTAACCGGTTATGACCGCGGCGCGGATCGTGCAATCTT
>JAAERO010000408.1 GCA_024230315.1 Hyphomicrobium sp. | reverse complement strand
TAGTATTATTATTAGTATAGGATAGTATAGGATAGTATTATTAGTATAGGATAGTATTAGTATAGGATAGTATTAGTATAGGATAGTATTATTAGTCTAGGATAGTATTAGTATAGGATAGTATAGGATAGTATTAGTAGAGGTTAGTATTATTAGTATAGGATAGTATTAATTTTTATTAATTTATTAATTATTAATAGGATAGTATTAATAGGATAGTTTTTGGAGAAATCAATATTAGTATAGGATAGTATAGGATAGTATTTTTTTGGAGAAATCAATATATTAGTATAGGATAGTATAGGATAGTATTAGTATAGGATAGTATAGGATAGTATAGGATAGTATAGGATAGTATTAGTATAGGATAGTATTAGTATAGGATAGTATTAGTATAGGATAGTATTTATTATTATTAGTATAGGATAGTATTAGTATAGGATAGTATAGGATAGTATTATTAGTATAGGATAGTATTATTAGTATAGGATAGTATAGGATAGTATTATTAGTATAGGATAGTA
>JAAERO010000407.1 GCA_024230315.1 Hyphomicrobium sp. | reverse complement strand
GACTTACCCATATCTTATTTCGTATTTTAGTGTAATAGTATCTTGAAGCGTTGCTACCTATAAAGAAGTGAGATAATACAGCTCCAAATAGTATTATTCCCAATCCTATAATTAATGTTACTCTAGAAATTAAATTCATTGTTTTCGTTTATTTGTTTGGCTACTAAGGTCTTTGAATTACCTCTGCCATTATTTTTGTTTATAACTAAACTACATCCGTAAACATCTCTTGTTCCGTCCTCATAAACTTGTCTAAGGAAGTCTATTGTGAAGTTATCAATAGCTGTATGGAAATAGTCTATAGGATTTCTTAGTTTATAATTAACACCGTTAAATAATTCTAGGCACTTCATAACTGCATCTGAAATTACGATATCAACTTTCCAACTAGGCATTCCTGATAGTCTTGCTCTGCAAGTGCTTTTAGTTAGATAGAGCAGGTCTTTGCCAAACTCTTCTGTTACCGAACCAAGCCTTCTGCTTGTCTCGAAGTTATTATTAAATTTATTTTCATTCATCTTCGTATTTATTAAACTCAATTTTAGTAAATAGATGCTCTACTGCACTCACAGGAATACTAGCTTCAGCACCGTTGTTATTTCTGTATGCGTGAATCTCTTCAGCAATACGTTTTACATTAAATATTATTATCGCCTCAGGAGTCCAAACAACCGCAGAGTCTCTTCCTCTAAGCTGACTACCTTGAATATCAAAGGTATCTGTTAAGGGTTCATCTCTGTCAATTATTGTTAGGTGCTTAACAACGTCTCCCACTTGAAATGTTACATAGTTAATAACACTTAAAAGTGCATCATCTTTATAACTGTGGAAGAAGATGTCGTCAGCTCCATACTGAAACATTAATAAGAATCTTAATAACTCTTCATTATATTTCATATTACTT
>JAAERO010000406.1 GCA_024230315.1 Hyphomicrobium sp. | reverse complement strand
TGGCCGCCTTGTCGCGCGATGTCTCGAAAACATGGTGGCAAGACAACCACTCACGATGCGTCGCCTCATTCAAGACACCCACGAATGCCGGGCATTCGAAGGTGTCTCCTATTGAACCGGACTAAAGCGGAGAGGTATGTAAGCAATGCCAATGATTGAGCGGCGCGTGCATGATTGGGGAAGGCTACCGGGCGGATGTGGACTTAAGGTGTTCAACGGTTCGGTTGGTCAATCATGATATCCTGTCTTAGAGCCGCGCCATTAGAAAACTTCGGGAAACAGCTCAGAAGCGCCGTCCATTGCGCCGGTTTGGCGATAGGTCATCGGCTCGGCTTCGCAATCCAACAGCTTGCCATTGATCACCTTTCCCAACACCAGCACGTGGTCGCCGGCGGGGTGTTCGCCCACGACCTGGCACTCGAACCAGGCCAGTGCCTCACGCAGCAAGGGTAGGCCGCTGCGGTCCGTCGTCCACTCCGTCAAAGCCAATTTGTCGGCACTGGCCGGCCGAGCGTAGTTGTCGGCCAGATCTAACTGGCCCTTCTTCAGCACGTTGACGCTGAATGCGCGACCCTCCTTCAGCAGCCCATAGGACGAATGGTGCGGATTGATACTCAAGGCCAGTAGCAAGGGATCGAAAGACACCTGCATCACCCAAGCGGCGGTAAAGGCATTGCGTCGCTCCCCATGGGCCACGCCCACCACGTAAACGCCTTGCGTCAGGCGCTGAAACAAGGCCGCCATGGAACCGCTCATGCGTCTCTCCCTAGCAGTCTGTGGCCGCCAAAACGACGACGGAATTGGCGGTCTCGATCATGGATCGTGCAGTGTCATCCGGGGAATATCGGTTAAGTTATGGCGCCGGTGCCCACAAAGCGACTCACTGGCGGGCATTTGCGTTTTAGCGCCCCTCGCGCCTCAGAAAACCGAAACGCCGCTCTCGAAGGTAGCTCACAGAAAATCAGAGGGCCCGATATAGTGTCAGATGGTTTTCTTGGTCGTTATGAATGGTTGTTGCGGCGGCTTGGGAGCTTGGGCTGGATCAGACACCAGGTGTGTTCGAAAGATAGGGTCCGCAACCATCCCTGACGACGGCGCCGAAATGAATTTAACCTCTTCTTGTTGCGAAAGATCAGTAAGCGCACGGTGTGCACCGCCTTGAACCGGTGTCATAAGCTGCGATCATCGCCGTCCAAGATACATGGGTTATCGTGGAGGGCATTTTGCGACGCAAGCACCGCCAGTGGAGCGTTGCCGAGAAGCGCCGGATCG
>JAAERO010000405.1 GCA_024230315.1 Hyphomicrobium sp. | reverse complement strand
GTTCCACTGGTTCCAGGTCAGCGAATCTGCATCGTTGACTTCGAAATGCAGCACATAGCCAGCCGACCAGCCGGGCGAAATCTGCGCCGAGCCCGTGAACTTTACGTTGGAGGCAAGTGTGGAACCGAGGCCACCCACGTAGACATTGCTCTCGTATCCGTCGTCCCACCACATAACCTGCTCGGCGACCCAACCGGAGATGGTCAGTGACACCTTGCGGTTACCCTTGCGGGCTGTGGTTGCTTCTAATTCGGCGATTCTCTCTTCGAGATCTGCGCAGCAGTTGCCCCCGAGGTCGGCTGCCGACGCGCTGCCAGCGGAGAGACCGCTTACCAGCATGCCTGCCGCCACTAGGGCGCTAAGGCCAAATTTATTCATCATTTAGTCTCCCGTCTAAAGTCACAGCTGGATGGCGGACGCTGGAACTGATGAACGCGAGACACAAACCGCCCTAGCATTGCGCAATGCGAATCCGTACGGAAACGATGCGTGCCGAGACGGACACTCTGTGATTCGCGCTAATGCAACAATTAGTCAGTGCAGAAATGGTGGTGACGAATCTGCGACTGTGGCGGCTGGGCCACGAACTTAGGCCCGCCCACTACACTCTTAATAAAGCCTTGATGCCGTTCCTCAATCTTGCCTGCTGGGCAGCGCGGCCTGAGGCTTAGCCCGAAAGTTGAGCAAATTCATTGCGCTGACGATGACCGGCCTGGCCAGCGCGTGCCCAATTCCTGGGCACTGGTCCGGTAGAGGACCGTCCCGGTGACGTTGAGTGCGGGTGCTGCCGGGGAAAGGGGGAATTCAGCCACTGAAGGGGTTCGCTCGTGGCGATCCGGCGGGTGCATCATTCGTTGGGGAAAAGTTGGACGTTGGATAAGCAACGTGACATCGGGTATCTTCTTTGTATGCATCCGGTGAAGACCGCAGGGAATGAGGGTCGCGATCAGGCGGCTATGGCCTGAGCCTCCTTCCAGTTCCAGGGCAGCAGGTCATCGAGTTGCTTTGCCGGGTGGTCGTTGATGCGGGCGAGGACGTCTGCGAT
>JAAERO010000404.1 GCA_024230315.1 Hyphomicrobium sp. | reverse complement strand
TTCCGAACCGTTCCTCAAACTCAATCAACGTCTTGGGGAAACCGCGCCATAGCGCCTCGTGATGCGTCTCTGCCATTTGGATATCTCATTGATATCCATAGAGCATTCTTATGTGGCCGGACTAAAGCGGAGAGGTATGTCAGCAGTCGCTGAAGAACGAGCTCAGGCACGTCCACGTCTTCTTTGCGGCGTTACCCACCGCATCCCCGGCTTTTTTGAGGTTCTTGCCGGTTCCTTTCGCCATATCTACGACGGTTTTGGGCGGCCCTTCCGGGGCCGGCTCAGCACTTTCGATTGCGTATTCAGGTGGAGGGTCCTGATCCGAAGACCGGTCTTGTGCCTCCTCACCAACGGGAGCTTGGATCGTCTCAAACGGCGGCGCGAAATCCTCGTCAGGGACATTCGGGCTATCTGGGAGCATCACCGTCATTGGCATGCCGCTGCAGGATTCTGACGATGTTCGATCGACGCTGCAACTTGCATGCTGGCCGCTTTTCGCCAGCTCCTTGATGCACAGAAGTTGTCCGCGGTTATTGCGCGCCGCGGGCGCTACGTCTCCACCTATGATGCAGCGATAAAGGACATCGGGACCAGTGCAGGTGACGCAGTATTCCTGGGCGGACGCATTCGGCGCGAATACGCAAATCATGAGGATTGCAAAACTAAAGCCGATCGATCTTGGCATTCGGCTGCTCCCCACTTTGCGCAGGCTGTTGGTTTAGTATGACGCCGAGGTTGTGACGATGCGAGCCTCTGGGCCGCTCGTCAAGGGGCCGGAAAAGCCACAACAACTGCATGGCCCGTCATTGGCTTGCAATCAGCGCACCCCGCATCTATTAGGTGGCTTCGCTCGCTGGAGACGTGGCCGAGAGGCTGAAGGCGGCGGTTTGCTAAACCGTTATACGCTATAAAGGCGTATCGAGGGTTCGAATCCCTCCGTCTCCGCCATCGCACCTGGTAACTTACTGATTTTGCTGATTATTCTTGGAGGCCTGCTTGTCGATGCCCAATCCTACCCACAAGAAAAATGTTTCGCATTTCCCCGCGTACTGTATTTAGCCCGCATTGCCCAGATAAGTCGGTTAGAGAGAGGCCCAACTTACCGATTCAGATATTATCATCAGCATCTTAGGCGAATAGATGCGGGGTCATAATGGTGCACCCAACGGGTGAAGCAAAATCCGATGCGTCCCGG
>JAAERO010000403.1 GCA_024230315.1 Hyphomicrobium sp. | reverse complement strand
TTGGCACGTCGCGCTGGAAGCGCGCCTCCGGCACGATGAGGGTGCGGCGCGCATAAAACCGACGAGCCCCTCGACTTTGGCTTTGTCGTTGCCCCTTCCTGGGCGGCCGAACCGGTCCGTGAACAGGTAGTGCGCTGATCCCCTCGATCTGGACCGTGTGCCGAACCCGCCCATAGAGCTCCACTGTCTTCATCCCCCAGCCCCCGCCGCTAACGCAGGCACAAGGGCTCTATCTGCCGCACTTTTAGTCCGGCGCAACCAAACATATAGGCCGCTTCAATGACGCAGTATTGCTCCGGCTTTTACACCATTTAATGACAATCTGTGAGGTCTAAGTGCTTGGAATCTGGTTAGTGGTGACGCTGCGAGTATCACGCATTGTCACGACGGCAAGAAAAGCTGCATTTGTTGCCCAGCGAGCACGGGGGCCTGGAACAGGTCGCTACGCAGGTCTTGCCGGTCGATGTTGAGCCCGAGGCGCTTTAACGCGAGGCGGAAGCGCTTTGCAATTTGGTCAGCGTAAGGACCGCGCCCGCGTTGGCGCAGACCGAAATCGGCAACGTAATCTTTTCCACCGTGCATGGACTGCAAGAGACTGAGAACGCGTTGCGCGCGGTCGGTGAACTCGGTGACAAGCCACTCGCGAAACATCTCTTTCAGCTCCAGCGGCAAGCGCAGCAATACGTAGCCGGCCTCGCGTGCGCCTGCGGCGTAAGCTGCCTCCAGAATGCTTTCGATTTCATGGTCGTTGAGGCCAGGGATGATGGGCGCAACCATAACGCTGACGGGGATGCCGACATCCGATAACTTGCCGATAGCTTCGAGGCGTTTTTCGGGTGTCGCCGCGCGCGGCTCCATGGCGCGCGCAAGGCGCCGGTCAACGGTTGTTACCGAGAGTACAACCTTGGCGAGGCCTCTAGCTGCCATTCGCTCCAGAATGTCGATGTCGCGTACAACGAGCGCCGACTTCGTCGCGATGCCCACGGGATGCGAGGTGCGCTCCAATACTTCCAGTATGGATCGCGTGATGCCGTACTCGCGTTCGATTGGTTGATAGGGATCGGTGTTGGTGCCGAGCGCGATAACTTTTGGCTCATAATGCGGGCGCGCCAGCTCTTGTGTCAACGGCGGAGTAAAAACCGGCCACCGTGGCGGAGTAACATTAGGCCAGCTGATGTAGGGGCGGTTGAAGCAGGAAGGCCCCTTTAGCTAAAGGGGCCTTCTTGTTTTCGGCGGTTGGTGTGGTGCTGTCAGGT
>JAAERO010000402.1 GCA_024230315.1 Hyphomicrobium sp. | reverse complement strand
GAAAAACTGGCCTTGACCCTGTTCCCGCCGCCCCATCATCGCAATGCCTCCGTCGCCATAACGTCAAACGACGGAATCACTGTTCGCTGGCGATCTCAATAGGAGTTTTACAATAGTATCGGGGGTAAAGCGGACATTCTCGGAGGCGGCCTAAATGTCCGCCAAGTGCCAAAAACGGACATCGCCGGTTTGAGCCCGATGGTCTTGCCGACCAAATACAGCTTCACGTTCAGGCCGGCGCGTTTGTTTGTCAGGCGGCGGGGTGGCATGCCTGACATATGCATTCGATATGACAATAATCCGTGCCGCAACAGCCACCAAGCACGTTGATCTGTGGGTGCCGGCGGAGAAGATCGCGGTATTGCCCACCAAGCTTGACGGCGTCTCCAGAATCGAGACCCAGCGCATTGTCGAGCTCCTGATGGCTACGCCTTGAGGCATTCGCGCGAATGCCCTGTATGCGCTTTGTCCAACCGTCTGTGGCTGACAGTGTGCTTTCAAAGTGTGTCGGGTGAGCGCAATTGATCATGTAGTAGGCAGGCCCGCGCGCCGTAGCTGCGTCGACCTCCTCGATCGACTGAGCAAGAGTCTGGCCTGTCGGTAGGCGGCCATCGGTCTCCAGCGTGAACGAGATGGCAACTGGCAAGCCGACCTTAGCGGCAGCATTTGCGATCCCGACAGCCTCATTCGAATTCGTCATGGTCATCGCGGTCATCATGTCTGCGCCAGCCTCTGCAAAGGCGCTGATCTGGTGTGTGTGATAGGTTTCCGCCTCCTGCCCGGTCATGACTTGACTAGGATTGTAGCCGTCGCCGCGCGGCCCGACGCAGCCGCTCACAACCATCGTCGTGCCGGCGCTCTCGTGAATGTCCCTGAGATCGAGCATGAAGCGGATCGCGTCACGGTTGACAGCGGCAATATCGTCTCTGGTGTAGCCCTGCTTATCGCCCCAATCCGTGCTGGCACGCCAAGTCGGGGCCTCGAGGATGAAGCCCGTGCCCTCGGCCTTCGCGATCGCAATGTAGCGGTCATAATACTTGGTCAGAGCCGCGCGACCATTTCTCTCGCGCATGAGGTGGAACGCCGCGAAATGGGGAAGGTCAAACCCTTCATGAAAAATCAAGGTTGCCTCCAACCCGCCATCCATCAAGAACAGACCGCCAGACAGTTGGGGCAGTCGGCTGCGATACTTGCTCATAGTCGCACCTAGCGCCTTTCTCAAACATGCCCCGCGTCCAGAGCGGAGATAGGGTTACCACAGCTGGCCGGCATCGCATCGAAAGCTTGTATCGGTGTTGCTAGCGTGTGCCGTCTAGCGCACAGCGGTGAGCAGCACAGAGCTCCTTGGCCCGGATGGCCCTTCGCCACCGTCCCTGCTTATTCAATGCTGGTGCGCTCGCTCCAACAACTCGCTAAGGTTTCCCCTGACGGATTCCTCTTGACCGTGCCGCCTCAGGAGGTGTCCGCTTTGGGTCCAGGCTGTGTGAAAACTCCATGGATGTTATGATTCCCGCTGTGACCTTGGAGGGGATTCGATGACGCGCTTTGTGGTGGGCGAGGATCGCAATCAGAGCACTCTGTTTCCTGAGCGGGTGGATGAGTATGTGGACGAAG